>DAOWDR010000667.1 GCA_030638935.1 Desulfobacteraceae bacterium
ATTGACCGTGATTATCCCGTGGTAATGGGGATATTGGTGATCTCTTCCCTCTTGTTCATGGTGGGAAATATTCTGTCAGATCTGTGCGTGGCAGTGGTGGATCCCCGTGTCCGGTTTAAATAATTTGCTTCATTTAATTTAGCTAAGGTTCATCATGATATCCTTAAATCCTTCTACCCTGCAAAAAATGAAACGCTTTCGTTCCATATCCCGGGGGTTCTGGTCCTTTGTTATTATCATGTCCATGATCCTTATCGCATTTTTCGGAGAAATCTTTATCAATTCCCGGGCGCTTCTGGTAAAATATGAGGGTAAATTGTATTTTCCCACCTACGGGCAAATGATCCCAGGAACTTTTTTTGGCCTGGAATACGGGTATGAAACCAATTATAGGGAACTGAAAACAAAACTAAATCAGGAAGAGGGATCTGGATTTGTTCTCATGCCCATTGTCCCCTACAATGCTTACGAAAACGATCTTAGGTTTAATGAATACCCCCCATTTCCCCCCTCCTTTTCAGACAGGCATTTTTTGGGCACGGACAATGTGGGTCGGGACATCCTGGCGCGCCTGGTCTACGGATTTCGCACCGCCATTATTTTTTCCTGTGTCCTCCTCCTGCTCAACTACACCATCGGCATCGCCATCGGTTGTTCCATGGGGTATTTCGGGGGAATATTTGACTTGTTTTTCCCGCGCGTTATTGAAATCTGGAGTAATGTCCCGTTTTTATACGTGATCATTATCATTTCCTCCATTGTGGTGCCCAATTTTATGATCCTGATTCTGATAATGGCATTTTTCGGCTGGATCGGAATCACCTGGGTCATGCGCACCATGACCTACAGGGAAAAGGAAAAGGAATATGTCCTGGCCGTCCGGACCCTGGGGGCTTCCCATTTTAGAATCATATTCCGGCATATCATTCCCAATACGATTTCCGTGATTGTAACCTATGCGCCCTTTGCCATTTCAGGGGGGATTGTCTCCCTGACCTCCCTGGATTATCTGGGGTTCGGCCTTCCAGCCCCAACCCCGTCCTGGGGTGAACTATTGGCCCAGGGCTGGCAGAACATGGAAGCCTGGTGGATTTCAGCCTCGGTGGTCGGGGCTTTGGTGGTCACGCTTATGACGGTTACCTTTACCGGGGAAGGGATCAGGGAAGCCTTTGATCCCAAGAAACATACGATCTACGAATAGCCTTTGCCCTATCCAATTAGTTTAAAAGAAACATGAGCATGAGATTGAATTTGCCATGGTTCATAATTTATTGTACTGTTATTTAAATTTAATCGACTCAAATACTGATAACGTTCCGGTGATTTTCTGTTTTGGGGTGTGCTGAATATCAAATCAAAATATAAAAGATATGATAAGTATTTTTAAGGTTCAAAAATGAATCCACGAACACGGGCTATGATAACTATTGGAATTGTTATCACTATACTGACCCTGTTTTTTCTCTTTGTGTTTGTCCGCCAGCAGAAACAAGTCTTGTCCGATACTATTTATAATGAACAGCAGAGCCTGCAAAAGCAGATGAACCTATTGCGTGAACAGACTGCCCAACGCTATAAGGCACGGATTAAAAGCCTGGTCACAAACAGAAAACAGGTAATAGAAGCTTTCGCCAAAAAAGACAGGGCAGAACTTTTGAAACAGGCAGGCCCGCTGTTAGAACTTTTCAAAAACGAAAATTTGTATTTTAAAGAATTTTTCTTTGCAAACCCCGACAATACAATTTTTCTCAGGGTTACCAAGCCGGAACTATATGGTGACGATGTAACTCACATCAGTCATCTTATACAGGAAGGCAATAGAGTCAAAAAGATGGTTGCCGGTTTTGAAATAATAAAGTGTGGGCTAAGTTATCGTATTCTGCATCCGGTTTTTTGGGATCAGAAATATATCGGCCTGGTAGGTTTTAGTATAGACGCAGATTTTTTTCTTGATAAATTGCATAAAAAAAGCCCTGGCCACCTACACGAAGATGGCCAAACGATAACTGACATTGCCCTTATTTTCCCAAAAACTGAACTTAGCAAGACCGTTTTTCTTGATAAAGCATATAAAATTATCGGCGATTACGTGATTTTTCCCAAGGGCAACTACCATTTTCAAAAACTACAGAATCACATTGATCTTGGACAGGGGATACAGCGTGTCAGGCTCCATGATGTGAGCCATGCACTAATACACAGCGCCAAATTTAAAGACTTTAAGGGGGATCTGCTTGCAGAGGTGCTTGCTTTGGTGGATATTGATACTTTTGTCCAAGGAATAAAGCATGCAATTGTCCAGACCATCATTGTTGCCTGTAGTTTGCTTTCCCTTGCTTTTGTCATACTGTACCTTAATTTCAGCCTGCTCTTCAAAAAAATAACTACATTAAATAATTCACTTGAACAAACCAATAAAGAGTTGGAACATGGGGTTGAGGAGAGAACGGCTGAACTCAAAGAGAGTGAACAAAGATTTCGCACCCTATTTAATGAAGCACCCGACGCTATTTTCACCATTGCTATGGATGATCGGATAATTGACGCCAATGTTGCGGCATCCAGAATGCTTGGGTATAAATTTGAGGAGTTTCAAACCATGACCCTGGCTGATCTTCAAGCCCCGGAAATCCGTGGTGAAAAGGGAAGCGTGATCAGAAATGAACTAACCAGGGATAAAGTTTTTGAAGGGTTAGATATACATAAAGACGGCACTATTATACCAATTGAGGTTCACAATCAAAAAATGAGTATCAAGGGAGAGGAGATTGTCCTTTCCCTGGTCCGGGATATTACCCAGCGCAGGCAGGCTGAAGAGGAATTAAAAAAAGGTGAAGAAAGGTTAAAAGCAATTTTGGGGGCAAATCCCGATCCTGTTGTGGTATATGATTTCAATGGATATCCATTATATCTAAATCCTGCCTTTGCCGAGATCTTTGGGTGGAATTTAAATGAATTACAAGGAAGACGTATACCTTTTGTTCCCGGGGATCAGCAAGAAATAACCGCTGTAAAAATAAAAGAAATATATGAATTTGGAAATCCTGTTCGGTTTGAAACAAAGAGATTGGCCAAGCATGGTAAGACCATCGACGTTCTCCTTAGTGCGGCAATAATAAAGGATACTCAAGGAATAAACACCGGCCTTGTTGTTAATTTGACGGATATCACCGAACAAAATAAAATAGAAGATCAACTCAGGCAGTCCCAGAAAATGGAGGCCATTGGAACCCTTGCCGGCGGGATTGCCCATGATTTTAATAATATCTTGTCTGGTATTTTCGGGTATGCCCAGCTGACAGAAATGAGTCTTGAAAATCCGGATAAAGCAAGAGAAAATATAAACCAGGTGCTTAAAGGCGCTCAAAGGGCAAGCGAACTGGTTCGGCAGATACTGACCTTCAGCAGACATAATGAGCACAAAAAAAGTCCTTTGCAATTATTTCTCATCGTCAAAGAAGCAGTTAAATTTTTACGCTCATCAATACCAGCAACCATTGAAATTCAAGAAAAAATATTATCCCGGGCAACTATACTGGCAGATCCAACCCAGGCACACCAGGTTGTCATGAATCTTTGCACAAATGCTTATCATGCCGTGGGTGATTCAAAGGGAACCATATTTGTGGAGTTGAACGATGTAAAAATTAAACCTAATAGCCAATCCATGGCAAATAACTGTAAACCTGGTAATTATGTCAAGCTTGAAATAAGAGATACAGGTCATGGTATGAATGAAAAAATACTGGAAAAAATATTTGATCCCTATTTTACCACAAAAAAGCTTGATAGGGGTACGGGTCTCGGGCTCTCTGTGGTTGACGGTATTGTTAAAAAACACAATGGTTTCATCAAAGCATATAGTAAACTAGGCCATGGTTCCACGTTTCAAGTATTCTGGCCGGTAATTGAAAAAGAAGATTCTAATAACCGGCCGGAAAAAAATAATACTAGTTTGCCCAAAGGGACTGAACAAATCATGCTTGTGGATGATGAAACCGATATTCTTGTAACAATCCGGGAAATCCTGGAAAGACAAGGGTATAAAGTGGTAACTTTTAAAAATGGTCACTCGGCATTACAGGCTTTTGCCAAAGACCCGGGATTTTTTGATTTAGTC
>DAOWDR010000561.1 GCA_030638935.1 Desulfobacteraceae bacterium
AGCTGTGAACTCTTTTTCCATCCTGTCAAAATCGTCTTCCCAGTCATGGCGGGTGAGCACCAGATTGGCCCCCTGGTCAGCCAGGGCCAGTCCGATTCCTTTTCCGATTCCCTTTACCGCACCCAGGACCAGGGCCACCTTGCCTTGGATCTCCATGATCTATCCTTTTATATTAAGTTCTATACCAAAAAGCATATTTTTAACCCAGGCTATGCCAAAATCCATAAGAGCTTCATCATCGGTTTTCAGGGTCTGTAAAAGGGAGCCGGGCAAATCAAATTTATTTAAAAGATCATGGTCAAAAATCCGGGTCCGGAACTCATCCAGATCATATAGGGCAAGATAGAACTGATCGGAGTGGGCCCCTTCAAGCTTCCCAGGCAAAATTTTGTTTTTCAAACTTATGAGTTCCATGAGCTTGTCATTGTGCTGGTTGTGGAGGGCCACATCCTGGCCGATAAGCCATTGGCGGACCGTCAGATCTGTTTTTTTGCCAAACCCCTTGCAATGGGGCTCTTCAATGAGGGCAAAATATTCCTCTATCTTCCCGGTTTCACGATCCCTGGCAATGGCCCGGGCCAAAGGATAGAGCCGACAGGAACCCGGCCGGTCTTCATAAACGGAACAACCTTTTTGGGTAACAAAGGGGCATTCATGGCCTGTGGCCGGATTTGGCTTAAACTCAACAATGGGCAAACCCGATCCCGGCCCGTGGTGGAGGGATGTATACTCTCTCAAAAAAGCCTGGGAAGATATCCCAAGATTTCTTTTCAGCCTTAAAATATCATATGGGGTCAATACCTGGTTCAGGTCACGGCAGCAGTCATTAAAGCAAGTATTTTCTGAACAACAATTAAAGGGCATGGGGTCTTTTTCATGAACTGGTATCATATCTTCGGTCATTATTTGTGTCCTTATTTGGTTTCTTAAAAAAAATTTATCAGAGTTTTAATTACCAGGATTTTTTTAATTTTTCCAGTCTCTTTTTGATCTGGACACCTCACTACATATGGTATCTCCTATTGCCTGAATTTAATATATATTGTAATGGATTCCAGGTGCCTAAACAATTGAAAATCTGGGTGAATATTTTTTCAAAATTTCTTGACAAAAACTATGACAGGGTGCTATTGCCTTAACATTTATGCAAAGCTTGAATCAGAAGCAGAAGATTTTCTTACAACTTGAAAAACTTCACTGATCCAAGAATTGACCAAGGATTACCAGGCTAAACAGTTAAAGTTTTAGCCTATGTTGTTAATAAAACTAGTAGCACAACGGTATTGTGCGATTTGATTAACTTAAATTTTGGAGGTATTTTAAATGCCATCTTTTGTAATTGCAGAAAAATGTGACGGCTGCAAAGGCGGGGACAAAACAGCATGTATGTACATCTGCCCCAATGACCTTATGGTTCTTGAGCCTAATGAAATGAAAGCATACAACCAGGAACCAGATCAGTGCTGGGAATGCTTTTCATGTGTAAAAATCTGTCCTTCTCAAGCCATTGAAGTTAGAGGATACTCTGACTTTGTACCCATGGGAGGCTCTACTGTTCCCATGATGGGTACTGAGGATGTTATGTGGACCTGTAAGTTTAGAAACGGCGTTATCAAACGCTTCAAGTTCCCAATCAGAACTACTCCCGAAGGTGAAGCTAACGACTATGCTGATCTTAAAGGTAAAGATCTTGACAGTGGCCTTCTTTGTACCCAGGAAGCAGACGGTTATGTACTCGTAGCTCCAACTGAGCTTGCATAATTTTTTACTGTCAACCATGTAATTTTGATATTTTATACATAATTTTGGAGGTATATAATGGCATTACCTAACAAGCCTATTGGAGAACTTAAAGCTGTAAGAGACCCAAAGGTTGAAAAAAGAGATGTGGATATTCTAATCGTTGGTGGCGGTATGGCTGCATGCGGAACAGCATTTGAGATTAAAAAATGGGCAAGCGACGACACAAGCATCCTTCTTTGTGACAAAGCAGCCCTTGAAAGATCAGGCGCAGTAGCCCAGGGTCTTTCTGCTATCAATACATATATTGGCGACAACAGCGTTGAAGATTATGTCCGCATGGTCAGAAATGACCTTATGGGTATTGTACGTGAAGACTTGATCTTTGACCTTGGACGTCAT
>DAOWDR010000470.1 GCA_030638935.1 Desulfobacteraceae bacterium
AATGGTATTATCTGTCAGGAGTCAAATTCGACAAATTGCCGAGCGTTTCATCTTCCAGTCCGGGCTTTTTAAGATTTACGATGATACAAGATATGGTATGGATAGATTTTTCAGTTTCAAATTTGAAATTCAATATATTAACAATACAATTTCGAACCCTTATTTTATTCAAAATATCCAACCGGTAGATAGTACCCTGTATTCTTTCATTCCCGGAAGCAAGAATAAACTTGGGGAAATATATCAAATTATAGGAGCTATTAACTCCTTCTCCGCAATAGTGGCGAACTAATTTCATGGAGTGATCATATTTGCCAAGGCAAAGGCAGTGGAGGGAGGTGAGGTTCGCAGCGGATTTGAATGGCAGCGTGCCCCACGGACGGGGCCAAGCGCCATTCACCTCGAAACCGGACAGGACGTCCGGTGAGAATGATGCGAAGAGCCTCACCCCCTCTGCTGCCGGCACTATTTGAAAATTGCCATGGCTTCATACCATGTATATGTGTCTTATCTCCTGCATGAACCTTACATTGGACTTGAAAAGTAAACAACTTGGCGCTATAAATAAGACCAACGGTTTAATTTTTGGAGTTACGATATTCTCTTATGACAGACACAAGACACATCCACCACTTTGCCACCCAGGTTTATTACGAAGACACAGACCACTCAGGTGTGGTTTACCATGCCAATTATCTAAAATTTTTTGAACGGGCCAGGGAAGATATTATTGGCGTGGAAACTCTTTCCAGGATGTGGTATGGGGACAAAATCGGTTTTGCCGTTTACAAAACAAGTTTAGGGTTCCATGACGGTGCCATATTTGGAGACCTTCTGGACATCCGGACCACCTGGGAAAAACAAGGAAATTACCGCATTGTTTTTTCCCACGAAGCATGGAGGCCAAAAGGAGAAAAGCCGGCTGTCTCCTGTACGCTGCAACTGGTCTGCCTGGGTTCTGAAAAAAAGCTCATGCCCATTCCGGATCTTAAATTTCTGGAATAAGCATAATAATTTACCCGGGTTTCTATTTTTTTATTGACAAACAGACTGGTTTCTTTTAAATCAATTCCTACGAATTTAGTAGGAAATTATCCAAACACATGGATAACTGAACAATAATTTCTTAAATATCAACCAGGGGATCGGGTTATGTTAAGACAAAGACCGTTTCGGCTGTTGTTTATAACAACGGCAATTTTGTTTTTATTTCCTTTAATCGCTTTTACCAGTATGAAAATCATGGAGGATTCAGGCGAAAAACGACCTGATATTCTAACCATTGATATTCCGTCCTCTCCCGACCACAAGGACATGCCGGCGGTTAAATTCAAGCATGATCTGCACACCCGGGCCGTCGATGGTCAGTGCGTAAAATGCCATGACAAAAAAGATGAACTCACCATTTTTAAATTTAAGCGGACACAAGATGTGCAGGGTCAGTCTTTTATGGATCTTTACCATGACAATTGCATCGCCTGCCACCAGGACACAAAAAAGGCAGCTACGGCCACAGGCCCCATGGAAACCGAATGCCGGGCCTGCCACAATGCCGATTTCGACATAGGATCATCCTGGAATAAAATTAATTTTGACCGCTCCCTGCATTTCAGGCATGAAAGCGCCAAGGCAATCACGTCATCTCTTAAAACAGAAGAGACCTGTAATGTCTGCCATCATAATTACAATGAGAAGACCAAGGCTATTTTTTATGAAAAAGGCGAAGAAGAAGCCTGTGTATACTGCCATAAAAAAACTGAATCAGACGGCATAAGAGCTGCCCGAAATGCTAGTCATGATTCATGTGTGGCCTGCCATCTTAAGCTAACCGAACAAAAGGTTCAAACAGGTCCCATTGATTGTAATGGATGCCATGAAGCCGGGAACCAGGAAAAAATTAAAGTTATCAAAGAGATTCCAAGGGTTAAGCGGAACCAGCCCGATGATGTGCTTTTGACAGGGTGGAATGTCCTGGGGTCTGACACGGATAAAAATAAAAAAACCGTTGCCCGGCACATGGATGCCGTGGCCTTTGATCATAAATCCCATGAAGACAGGACCCAGACCTGTCAGGCCTGCCACCATGAAACCTTGAAAAAGTGTGACTCCTGTCACACCCCCGGGGGGGACGAAAAAGGCGGAGATATAAAGCTTGACCAGGCCATGCACTCTGACAAATCCCAAAGCTGCATGGGCTGCCACAATGAGCTTAAAAAGGCCAAGGAATGTGCCGGTTGTCATTTTCAGATGCCGGATCAAGCCTTTAAAGATAATAGCTGCGCATCCTGCCACAATGTGAATGCCAAAGACCTGGCCATAAGCCTTCTTGCCGATGAAAAAGCAACTGCCGACCTGGCCGGGTCAGTTCGTAAAACCCGGGCAAACTCCTATTCAAAAGTAGCTATTGATAAAATACCGGAAATAGTTGTCATCAAAACCATTGAAGATGAATACAAACCCAGTGAGTTCCCCCATCGAATGGTAGTCCAGGCAATTTTTGAAAAAGCAGGAAATAACAGCATGGCAAAAGCCTTCCATGGGGATGAACTGACCCTGTGCATGGGATGCCACCATAACAGCCCGGCCACTCTTACCCCGCCCAAGTGTGCTTCCTGCCATGGCAAAACACCGGAGATTGCCACGGAAAAACCAGGGCTTAAAGGGGCATACCATGGCCAGTGCATCACCTGTCACCAGAAGATGGAAGTAAAAGCCGTGGTGCCGACGGATTGTAATAAATGCCATGAAAAAAAGGCATCCTAACAAGAGTGCTAGAAAAAGTAAGTGCCATGAAAAAAACAATAAAACTATTTGTAGAAAATAAAGGTGGATTTATGGCTATTTCCCGAAGAAAGTTTCTTGGCTGCCTAACAGCATTAGGAACAACCACAGGTACGGGGGCCCTTGCCCATGCCGCATCCAACAAACATTTTACCGGGTATCCTGATAGCTTTGGCGTCCTGTTCGACAGTACAAAATGCATTGGATGCCGAAAATGCGAACAAGCCTGTAATACGGTGAATTCCCTTGCCCAACCGGAGAAACCCTTTGACGACCTGACCGTGCTGGATCAGAAAAGAAGGACCGGGGAGGCAACCTATACCATCGTTAATAAATTTGACAACCTCTTTGCCAAAACCCAGTGCAACCACTGCCAGGAACCTGCCTGTGCATCGGCCTGTTTTGTAAAAGCCCTGACAAAAGACCCCTCGGGCGCAGTGGTCTACGACGAATCCCTGTGCGTAGGGTGCCGGTATTGCATGGTGGCCTGCCCCTTTAACGTACCTGCCTATACCTATAATGATCCTTTAACTCCCAAGGTCACCAAATGCACCATGTGTCTGCCCAGGATCAAAGAGGGCAAACTTCCGGGATGTGTGGAAATCTGCCCCAAGGAGGCCCTGATTTTCGGAAAACGGGAAGAGATTATCAAGATGGCCTGGAAACGCATCGACAAAAACCCGGACCACTATGTTGCACATCTCTATGGAGAACATGAAATGGGAGGCACAAGCTGGCTCTATCTTTCCTCCGTCCCCTTCGAGCAGATCGGCATGAGAGAAGACCTAGGGGTAACGCCGGCTCCCCAGTTCACAGCAGGAGCTCTTGGATCGGTTCCCATTATCGTGGGCCTGTGGCCGGTGCTGTTGACAGGGGTTTATGCCATTTCAAAACGAAAAGACAAGATCGCCAAGGAAGAGCAGGATGATGCCGTTGAAAACGCCAAAGAGATGGCCGGTGAAGAGATGAAAAACCAGCTTTCCAAACTTAGTGATAAAATGACCAAGGAGAAAGAAACCGCCGTTGCCAACGGGGTGAAAAAAGCCCTCGATGACGCTGCTGACGCTGCAGAAGCTGCAAAAAATGCAGAGACAACATCTGCTGATTCCGCAAAAGAGGAGGAATAAATGGCCCAAGAAGATGCAAAATACCAATGGGTTACACCCTTTAATATTATCACAGGTATTGTACTCCTGGTCGGACTCATTCTGACTGTTATGAGGTTTACCCAGGGAATCGGTGCCGTTACCAATCTGGATAATAACAACCCCTGGGGTATGTGGATCGGATTTGACCTGCTCTGCGGTGTGGCCCTGGCCGCCGGGGGCTATGTCACCTCTTCGGCCTGCTATGTATTTGGGCTTAAACGCTTTCACTCTGCGGTCAGACCTGCAATTTTGACTGCCTTTTTAGGCTATGCCATGGTGGTCTTTGCCCTGCACTATGATGTGGGACGCCCCTGGAAGCTGCCCTACCCGATTTTTGTTTCCCAGGGCACCTCTTCTCTGCTCTTTGAAGTGGGTCTCTGCGTCTTTCTCTATTTGACCGTGCTCTTTGTGGAAACAACCCCTGCTGCGTTTGAATGGCTGGGCTATAAAAAACTGCGCACCTGGGTGGTTCGCCTGACTCTGGTTCTGACCATTTTCGGGGTGGTTCTGTCTACCCTTCACCAGTCATCTCTAGGCGCCTTATTCATGATTGCCCCCTCTAAGCTCCATCCATTATGGTATTCCGGGTATTTGCATGTTTACTTTTTTATCTCCTCCATGTTTGCCGGTATGTCCATGGTGATCTTTGAAGGAAGCATGGCCCATCGCTGGCTCCATCACAAAATGGATGCCACACACCTGGCCGAATCCCGCGGTGTGGCCCTGGGATTTGGAAAGGCTGCCTCCTTTGTGATGATGGGCTATGTGGGAATTAAGGTTATAGGCCTTGCCGTGGATAATAATTGGCATTACCTGACCACGGGATGGGGCGCCTGGTACCTGCTGGAACTTGTCGGGTTCGTACTTTTTCCGGCCATCCTTTATAGTATGGGGGCAAGGGAAAAAAATCTGACCTTTATCAGAATAGCATCCCTGTGGACGGTTTTGGGCATTGTCCTTAACAGGCTCAATATATCCTTGATTGCCTTTAACTGGCAGCTGCCGTCTGCAGAACGATATGTGCCAAGTTTTATGGAAGTGGGCACCACTATTTTCATTGTCTTTGTGGGCATAACCGCATACAGGGTGATCACAGCCAAGATGCCCATACTTTATGAACATCCTGACTACAAAGAAGAGCATTAATAAGGAGAATCAACCATGGAATTTTTTACTCTCCACGATTTTATGACATATACCAAGGGAATCACCTACCTTGTGATGGGTGCAATTTTGATCTTCATGCCCCTGTACTGGCTTTACCTGACAGACAGAGATGATTGAAAATGGCCATTGAAAATCAAAGCAATAAAAAAAGTATTATTATAATCTAAATATTATAATCTTATAGGAATATGGAGGCAAGAATGCTGGGATTATTAACAGGACCTCTTTTTTATCTATCCCTTGGGGTCTGTGTAATCGGAATGATAGTTCGCTTTTATCAATATTTTAACGGCCTTTCCTGGCAACTTGACAGGGTTGCATATAAAGAATATCCGGCCATGGGATTTAAAGGAGCTGTTCGGTCAATTTACAAATGGCTTATCCCCTATGGGACATATGGATGGAGAACCCAACCTGTCATGGCTGCTGCATTTTTTGGCTTCCACATTGGGATTGTGTGCCTGCCTTTGTTTCTCATCGGCCATAATGTTTTTTTAAAAGAAAAACTTGGATTTTCCCTGTTTACCATGAGCACC
>DAOWDR010000245.1 GCA_030638935.1 Desulfobacteraceae bacterium
CATACACAGAATAATCCAGGTTGATGCACATGAGCCCCAGGGCTGTCCCCTGGGAATCCTGCAACACCGATGTTATGGCCCGTATGCGCTGGCCCTTTTCCCCTGCTTTTTCATAGGGCCCGATCACTGTGTCTTTTGGGTCAAGGTCCTGGGCGGAAAGCTTGAGCAGGGAGATGTCCCCGGGTTTTCTGCCGGAAATAGGGTTGGCAATATAATAGACCTCATCAATGGCGATTTCATGGATCACCACCTCGGCACAGGGATGGAAAAGCCGGGTGATGGCATCTGCAATGGGTTTGTACCGTGCAAGGGGATCTGGGTTCATGGGCACCTACAAAAGTTATTTTGTCTAATTCAGATTTTTTGTCTAAAATTTATTCACATTTACAGGTCCCAGGAACGATTGTCAAGAAACTTTATGGGGTTTTCTTAAGGCCGGCAATCCAGAACCAGGCCAGAGCCAAGAGCTGGCAGCCCAGAATGGCCATGAATCCAGCCCTATATCCGGCAGGGTTATAATTTCCCGATGTAATTTCCCAGCAATTGATGATGGCACCAATGGCCCATTGAACACAGAATGCCGCTATAAAAACCATCATGTTAATACTTGTGGTCACCCGGCCGGAAAGGCTTTTGGGAAACTCCAGGGTTAAGGCGGTATAGGAAAGGATGCCCGAGGTGCCGAAAAAGCCGAAAAGAACAAGAATTATTGTGGGGGGCAGGGGAACAGCAAAGGTGATCATGGCCTGGACCAGGATAAAAAGGCCCATGCCGCTTACCGCTGTGGTGAGCACGGTCACTCCCCTTTTGGCCAGTTTTTCAGCCAGAAACCCCAGGGTGATAAATCCTGCAATCATGGCCAGGGCAGACCATGATAAAATGACGGCGATCTGGGCCCTGGGGACCAATGCCACATCCTTGAGCCAGGGACCGGCCCACAGGCCCTGGAAGGCAATATAGCCTGATTGGGACAGGGCGGTCAAAGGGGCAATGCGTCGGAAAAAAGGGTTTTTAAATACCAGGATCACTCCGGTGAGTTGGGAGGAAAGTTTTTCAGGCTGTTTTTTCTCTTCCTGTTCCGGAACCGTAAGAAAGACAGCCAGGGCAATGGCAAAGGATAAAAGGGCCAGGGCCCAGAAAAGTCCCCTCCAGTTAATAAAGTGCAGGGCCCATTCCACGGGTGTGGTGGCAGCAAGGGCTCCAAGCCCGCCGGCAGCCATCTGGAATCCATTGATCCGGGACAATGTGCGGGCAGGAAACCAGAGTACATATGATTTAAAGGCAGCCATGAGACAAGCAGACACACCAAACCCTATGAAGGCCCTTCCGATGATCACCCCGGTCAGGCTGTCGGACACAGCAAAAATAATGGCTCCGGTCCCGGCAAATAAAAGGAGAAAAGATTCCACCATCCTGGGACCGAACCGGTCCAACAGCACTCCCAGGGGAATTTGGGAAGAGGCAAAGGCAATAAAATAAGTGGAGGTTAAAAGCCCCAGTTCCGAAGGATCAATCCCCAGGTCAGCCACAAGGTCCGGTGCAATCACTGCATTGACCACCCGAAATAGATAGGAGAGAAAATACCCCAGGGCAAAGGGGATAAAGATTTTGAGGGTTGAACCGGCCTGGCCAACACCGGGCCGTGGGGGAGAAAACATTTTCATATCAGGTCGTTCCATTTAAGGGTCAACCGAGTGTATCCAACTGTATCCAAATGCATGGTTTGTACCATACATCAATTTAAACAAGAAATGAAATCATGGGCAGCTTTTTACAGGGTGATCGCATCTAAATCGAGGGTTGAAAACCAAAGAACCCAAATGGTGGAGAAACGATACCGGTGGAATTTATCAAAAAATGACTGCTGGAAAATGAAGTCATCTGTATTTTATAAGTTTTACTTCAATTCAAGAAGCTGGTAATATCATAATTTTTTACGACAACCAATATTAAAGAACTAATTTTATGGATACTAAAGACTACACCAGAGATGTGGGCGCTACTATTGCAGCTTTGTTTGAGATATCAAATGCAGCCAACGAAACAGACAACCTTGATGATCTATATGCATCCATTCACAAATCTTTGAATAAAATTTTAAATCTCGAAAATTTTGCCATTGCCATATACCATA
>DAOWDR010000355.1 GCA_030638935.1 Desulfobacteraceae bacterium
GGTGACAGCCTTTTTTCTGTCCGGCATACTCGGGTTTAATATCCTTAAATCAACCACATATCAGGTCATGGCATTTAGTTTGTCTGTCATGGCTGTTTCAGTGGGTTTGAGCCTGTTTTCTTTCAAATTAAAAGTAAGGGTTAACCGTATCCTTCCGGAATATGCAACCGTCAATAACAAGGTGACATATGAAATTAAGATCACAAACACTTCATCAAAAACCCAGAAAGGACTTATCCTTTATGAAAATATTAAAGATCCGAGACCTGACATTGAAACCCTTTTATCAAAAAAAGAGCCCTTTGAGCATCTTCGCAACGCCTGGGACAGAAAAACACTGTATTATAGATGGCTGTGGCTGATACAAAGGGAAGAAAAAGCCAGGTTTTACCCCATTGAACTGCCGGACCTGCCTGCCAATGAAACCATCAGGGTGAAATCTGAAATTGTCCCCTATTACCGGGGGTACATTCATTTTTCAGGTGTAAGCTTTGCAAGGCCGGATACAATTGGGCTGTTTAACAGGCTGTTTAATATTAGAAAGGTTCAAAAACTGCTTGTTCTGCCAAAACGATATCAGCTTGAAACCCCGGACCTTATCTCCTCAAGACAATACCATCCGGGTGGGATCAGCCTTGCTTCATCCATAGGCAATTCAGACGAATTCATGTCTTTGCGCTATTACCGTCCCGGAGATCCCATACGAAATATTCATTGGAGAACCTTTGCCAAAACCAATGAGCTTGTAATTAAAGAATTTGAGGATGAATATTTTGTGCGGCATGCACTGATTCTGGATACCTTTTTAACCACTGGAAATGAAACAATTTTTGAAGAGGCTGTCAGTATTGCATCATCCTACATCGGTTCAATGCAGATCCATGACTCCATTCTCGATTTGATGTTTGTGGGAAACCAGACCTATTCTTTTTCATCGGGGAGGGGGCTTGCCCATTCAGACAAAATGCTTGAAATTCTGGCATGTGTCCAAGCCTGTCAGGATAAAACAATTTCCGCTTTAATTCCCGCATTGCAGTCCAATATAAAAAAAATATCCGGTTCCATCTGTATTTTTTTAGACTGGCAAGAAGGGCATAAAAAAATTTATCAGATGTTTAAGCAGTCACAGGTACCTGTATTTATCATTGTCCTGGCAGAGGATAAATTAGAAATGGAAGAAAAAATATCCCGGGACATGAACAGGATGGATCACATTAAGGTTGTTCAAAGGGGCCGGATTCAGCAGGAACTGGGTGTTAAATGAAAGCGCCCCAATTTTTTTTAGGGTCTGTTGTTATGTTCTGGGGGTGGCAGGTTCATACACTGTGGATAGCAACCTGTGTTGCACTTATACTTGAATATGCCCCCAGGGCTAAATCCAAATTCGATTTTAAAATTTCGGACTTTAATAAATTTGTTGATATCAGTACCGTTCTTTTGGCCGGGACCATTGTGATTGCTTTAACCATTGACGCCCAAAAGGCTATTCTGATCCTTTTAAAATGGCTTCCCCTGATTTTTTTTCCCATTATTGCAGCCCAAAAATTCAGCACAAAGGATAAAATAGATATCCAATCATTTTTCCTTGTGGCCAGGAAAAAAGCAAAACTTCATTTTTATGGTACAACTAAGATTGATGTGTCTTATATTTACAGCCTTTTCTGCATTCTTTCTGCAGGAACGGCAAATACAAAAGGGCATAATTTTTACCTTTGCATAGTATTGTTTTTTGTCTGGGCATTGTGGCAGGTCCGATCAAAAAGATCGTCATTGCTATTATGGGGGGTCTGTATGATTGTCGTTATCCTAGGAGGATACGGCACACATAAGACCATTCACCGGACAAGCATGAAAGTCACCCGGTGGATGATGGAATATTATGCTGATTATTATAATACAAATCCCTTTAAAGCCTATACTTCTTTGGGTGAAATAGGTGATCTTAAATTATATGATAAAATTATTTTAAGGGTATGGTTTCAAGATTATATTCCCGGCAAAACCTATTTGCTTAACAACGCAACCTATAACAGATTCTTCAGGTCAAGCTGGTATGCAAGACACAAGTTTGATTCCATTGAGCCTGGCAAAGATGAAACCTTCTGGCAGATTAATCCGCCCCAAAAAAACACCAAAAAAATGACGATTTATTTCAGGCCCGTAAAAAACAAAGCTGTTTTAAGCCTGCCTTCCGGCGTGGTCAATATATCTGAAATGAAAGCAGGCGGGTGTGAGAAAAATGCAATGCAGTCCATAAGAATAGAAGACACACCTGCATTGATCAAAGGCGTTGTGTCCTATGACAAATTGTCATACGATACCCCTCCCTATGACCATGACTTTTTAATCCCTAAAAAAGAGTTGCCCGGGATTAAAAAAGTCGTAAAAGAACTGGCCCTTGAAAATAAACCGGAAGAGGAGATCTTGAGAATTGTTAAGCATTATTTTTTGACAGAATATACCTATTCCCTGGATCTAAAAGGGAAAGGAAAGTATAAAACTCCTTTGCAAAATTTTTTCAATCACACCAGGTCAGGGCATTGTGAGTTTTTTGCAACGGCAACCGCACTCATCCTTCGACAATCTAAAATACCCGCACGGTATGCAAGGGGGTTCGTTGTCCACGAATATTCCCGCCTGGAAAACAAATTGATCGTAAGACAGCGGGATGCCCATGCCTGGGTAAAAGTATTTATTAATGGCCAGTGGAAAAATTTTGATACAACACCCCCCTCGTTTTTGCAGAAAGACAGCCAAATGATCACCCCTTCACTAGTGGAAGATTTTTTATCATTTCTGGGCTTTAGACTGTCACAGCTGAGACACGAAACAGGGGCAAAGCTGATGGATGAATACGGCCTCTGGCTGACCCTTCCTTTGGGGGTGATATTATTTTTCAGACTCAGAAAATCAAATAGAATAAAACGGGTCAGAACGTCAAACAATGCCCTGGAAGATAAAAACTTGAAAAACCATTGTGACTCTTTTTATATGATAGAGGATATGCTGTCTAAAAAAGGTTTTTCCAGGTATCCATACGAGACCTATTTTTCCTGGTTTGACCGGATCGGGCGCCTCTTTGACAATAAGGGTATAAAGGATAATCTTCAAGCTGTTTTACTGCTCCACAACAGGTTTCGATTCAGTAAATCCGGGCTCAAAAAAGATGAAAAAAGAAATCTTGAATCCGGTGTAAAAGCGATATTGAAACAATTAACAACCCTGTCTTGAATAAATCGGTCAGGTATTGATTGCCCCTATAAATTCAAAACTTAATCTGTCCTGTAGCCCTTTTATCATTTTCAATATTTCTTTGAGCATTTTCCGCTCCATGGGTGAAAGAGTCTTGGGATTCACATAATTGTGTGGCTTCACTTTTTCGCCGATAATGGCATTAACCTGCCGGATGAGCCGTATCTGCATCATTAGTCCATAGGCCTGTTCAATCTCGGTATAATCCTTGCGGGACAGGACCTGTTTCAGATAAAGCTGGTATAGCCTGGCCTGGGTGTTGGTATCCTGGATGCCATGGTTCAGTGAATAAATTCTTGCAAAGTCTACAATGGGGGTCATGGCCATTTTTATATCCAGGCAGTTTTTGTTGGGCCCTTTGGATTCCAGGGAAAAATTGCCCCAAAATCCAATGGGAGGCCTGAAATAGACGGCATTCTCTGTCATATGTCTGTAAAATCCGGGCCAGCCTGACAATGATTGAAAAAAATGTTTTTCCAGGCGATTTATAATATCCCTGTCACCATAGGAAAAACGGAAATCAAAAAAGATGCTGGCATGTAACAGTGTTTCCGGTTCAGGAGCATGTATCCATTCTGAAAAATATCGTTTCCATGTTGAAAGGGGCTGGCACCATTTTGGATTTTGAGCCATGATCCCCCCAAGACAAAAATCATACCCTGCCTGGTCAAGCCAGGTGCTGACCTTCTTTCCCAGTTCAAGGAAGTATTCTTGGACATCCTTTTCATTAAGATCGGATTCTTTGGGCAGATCCTGGAAAATAATGGCATTGTCCTGGTCTGTCTTCAGGGTCTGTTCCTGTCTGCCTTCACTGCCTAGGGTAATAAA
>DAOWDR010000138.1 GCA_030638935.1 Desulfobacteraceae bacterium
GCAATGCCGTTTACGCCCTGGCCCCGGCCGAACCAGGGCTTAAGGATACCAGGCTTAGAGATATCGGTTTTTTTGATTCCCTGGTCAATAAAATTGTAGACAATGGATACCAGATTGTGATCCACACCAGGCCGGGGACTGCCAATACCGTTGCCAAGTTCATTGATGACCACGGATTTGATAAGGTTTTGGGGTCTGTGGCCGGGGATGATACCATTATTATTGTTCCGGCAGATGTGTCATTTATCCGGCAAACCGTCCGGGAGATCACAACCTATATGAAGCAGATCGGTATCTTTGTGGAGTAATTCTTAAGGCGGTTGCCAGCAGTTTTCAAAGGAATTTATTCTGCCGGAGGAGAAACCTGGGTTCTGGAAATTTTGGCCTCATCAAAGGAGGCCATCTGGGTCATGATCTTACAGGCGGCGTCAACTGTGTCAATGGCCATGGCTGCACCCGTGCCTTCGCCCAGGCGCATGTTAAAGTCAATTACCGGGGTGAGTCCCATATGGGAGAGCGCAGCTTTCTGGGCTTGTTCCACTGATTTGTGCCCGGAGATGAGATATCCTTGAATATCAGGGCAGATAACATGGGCCACAAGGCCGGCTGCCGTCGAGATCACCCCGTCAAGCACCACGGCACATCCCTTTGAGGCTGCTGCCAGTATGGCTCCGGCAAGGCCGGTAATTTCAAATCCTCCGATTTTTTGAAGAATCTCAAATCCGTTGAAAGGATTGGGCCGGTGAAAGGCCAGTACCCGCTCAATAACTTCAGTTTTATGTTCCAGCCCCTTGTTGTCCACTCCTGTGCCCCTTCCCGTGGCCCGGGCAGGGGTGATGCCGGTTACGGCCGAGATAATGGCCGAGGCTGATGTGGTGTTGCCGATGCCCATTTCCCCAAGGCCTACAATCTGGATGGGTTGTGTGCCATGGGCAGACAGAAAAATTTTCATCCCGGTTTCAAGGGCCTGGTGCATCTGAGGGCGGGTCATGGCATCTTCAATGGCAAAGTTTTTGGTGCCCTTTGCCACCTTGGCAATGATGAGATCCGGATGGGGGGAAAAGTCCCTGATTACCCCCATGTCCACCACTTTCATGTCAATGTTGTAGTGGCGGCAGAGTACATTGATGGCAGCCCCGCCATTGAGGAAATTTTCCACCATCTGTCCTGTGACCTTTGAAGGAAAGGCAGAGACTCCTTCTTCGGTGATACCGTGGTCCCCGGCAAAGACAAAGAGGTTTTTCTGATGGATGGCCGGGGTCAGGCTGTTCTGGATTTGGCTCATCTGGATGCCTAAAAGTTCTATTTTTCCCAGGGCGCCCAGGGGTTTGGTTTTGTCATCCATCTTGGCCCGGGCATGGGACAAAAGGGTGTCGGAAAGGGGGGAAATCGCCTGGATTACCTGGCTGCAAAGGCTTTGTTCAGGAAAGGCTTCCATGAAATTTGGATGGTCATTGTCGGGGCAGGGCAGGTCCCCGGGAGATGGCAAGTTTGCAGTTCCCTTTGTGTCCTGGGATCTGCCCGTGAAATCAAGGATGAATTTAAGGTATTTACCGGTCAGGACCCTGGGCAGAAGACCGGGGGCCTGTTCCGGGGATACCACCTCCTGGATGAGGAGTTGCAATTGTTTTTCATGGGCCTGCATAAAGGGAATGGACTGTTCCATGTCTGATTTCTTCATGCCGTAAGCCCCGGTCAGGGTGGCTTCCTTGTAGTGGATCAGGTTTAGCAGATTGGTTTCCACATGTTCGTTTTTGGTGATGCCTGAAAAAAAGGAAACAAATCCGCCCTTGTCCACCTTGGTAACGGCCTGGCAAAGGGCAATATAGTCGGGGCAGGCATTGATGACAATATCAAACCCATTTTCCATGGTCTCTTTTACACAGGGGATGGCTGTGTATTCCAGAAAGGATTTTACCTGGTCGATTTTGTTTTCATGTTTTTCAATGATCAGGGGTAACAGCCCGAGATGCTTGACATAGAGAGCCGTGATAAGCCCCATGGTGCCGGCCCCATAGATGAGCACCCGGTCTTCTTTTTTAAATGCCAGTTTTCCAAAGGCATTGATCACGCACCCGACGGGTTCTGCAAAACAGGCCACATGGATATCCATCTCCTTTGGGATGGGGATCAGGCTCTCCTTGGGGAGAATCACCTGGTGGGAAAACCCGCCGTCGTTGTGAAATCCGGTAATCTCCATGTTTTCACATAAATTTTCCTGGCCTCTGCTGCAATATTTGCACTGGCCGCAGCTTTTGCCGGGCCAGACAATATATGGGCTTTGGTCCTGGCCCGGGTTCTGGACCACCATCTCATGGCCCAGAACCCGGGGGAAGATAAGATCCCTATGGCCCTGTTCCCACATTTTGGCATCGGTCCTGCAAATGGCGCAGCAGAGAACATCGGTGAGAACCTGGTCCTTTGAAATATTTGGCGCCATGGGGTTCAGGGGCATTATTTCAAGGCGTTCAAGGCCTGTGAGTACCATTTTTATCATTATAAATTTCCTATTATAAATCTTTTTCGGACAGGATAAGTTTTTTAATGCCCACCGATTCAAACCCCTGGGTTTTGAGCTGGGCTTTATATTCTTTGACCAGGTTAATCTTGTCCATGGGGAACACACTGGCTTTGTCAAGGCTAACCCGCAGAAATTGGTTTTCCTTGACCCGGATATAGGTGGTGTTGGATTTTAAAATCAGCAATTCCATTTTTGACCTTATACCAGGCTATGAAGGGTTTTTAACCCTTTTTCAGGATTTGTGTTCTGGGAGGCCACCCATTTTTCAAGGGTTTCAAAGGCCTGGCCTTTTTCAAGGAGAAGGGCTGCCCTTTCAATTCCCTCTTCAAGGGTTGCAACCTTGTTTGCCGCCAGAAAGATCAGGCCGGCATTGAGAATGGCGGCATCTTTTCTGGGGCCGGATTCTTTATTGTTCATCAGGGCTGCAAAGCGTTTTGATTCCAGGGAAATTTCGGGTTCCGGGGCCAGGGCCTTCCTGTCTTTGGTGGCAAGACCCAATTTTTTAGGATCAATGGTAAATTGGCTGATGGTTTTCTCGTTTATGATTCTGGCGCAATGGGTGATACCGCAGATGGATGCCTCGTCCATGCCTTTGGACGAATTCTCAATGCATCCATGGAGGACAATGGCACTTTTGTACCCGATTTCCTTCATTACCTCGGCCACGGGCAGGATCATTTCCTTTGCATAGACCCCCCGGACGCCGATGGAGGGCAGAGCCGGGTTGGCAAGGGAGGCGGCAATGTTCAGGGTGGACCCGAAAAAAATCTGGGATAGGATCCGGCCCAGGGCCCTTGGGTGGATATGGGGACTCATGCCGTTGAACAGGCCAAGCCCCGTGGTTTCAATACTTTTGACCACAATCTCTGCTGTGCATTCCACGTCAACACCCAGGGCTTCCGCCATGTCCACGGTACCGCAGAGGGAGGTGATGGCCCGGGCCCCGTGGCGGGCCATGGGAATATTGCCGGCTGCCGCAATAATGGAGGCGGCGGTGCTGATATTATAGGTTTTAAAGGTGTCCATTCCCGTGCCGCTGTTTTCAGCCAGGTTCACGCCATCAATATTAACCTTGGTGGTGTCCATGTCATAGATGGCTTCCCAGGAGCCGGCCACTTCCATGGCTGTCTCCCCCTTGGCAGTGAGAGCGGATAAAAAGGCTCCCTGCTGCATATCATTTGTTTCATTATTGAGAACGGTGATAAAGGCTTGTCTGGCTTCTTTTCGGGTCAGATTTTCTTTATGGATAAGACGGGTGATAAGTGCGCCGAATTCTTTGTTCGCTTCAATGGTCATGGAACTCCTCCTGAATATAACTATTCATTTGGATCTTGTTCCAGCAATGAATCCGTTTGGTCAATACAAAGGCAGGCTTTCCGGCTCACGGATCATTCGCAGACTGCGCCTTCCCCTCCTCAGGCTTGCATGGAGAGTGGCATTTTTGCGGTCTTTGTCCCCGATTACGGCAACGGCTGGCATGCAACGGAGTTTCACCGTTTTTCCTATTATCCCGGATACCTTTAATAAAGTTTTTTCAATTGGTTTCCTGGCACCTTGGTACAAGGAACTTTATAGAGATTTTTTCCAGGGGTGTCAATCATTTACTAAAACCCCAATCAACCATACAAAAAAATAAAATATCATTGAATTTTGGATAGGTTTAAAAAAAAGACGGCGGATTTGGGTCCTTGACTCTGTTTGTTAAATTTCGTATAAATTAAAGAGATATTCCGTAATCAATACTCGTTCCTGGATTTACCAGCAGTTCCAAAGTGTAACCCTCTTTTATTTTCCCTGGTAGAATCCTAAATGTTTCCCTTTGTTATTAAGCTAATTTCCCCTGCTTTTTCCTCTCCCCCCCCCTAGCAGGGTATATTACAGGAGGTGTCATGTTGGAAAATAACCCCATCCGATTTCAGGTTAAACAGATCGCTGCCTCATTGGGGGCAAATATCAAAAGCTGCACCGATATCCTATATGAACTTCGGCGCCTGACCCATATCCTCTTCTCCGAAACCCAGGCAAATAAAGATGATATTAAGGGTTGGTTCAAGGCGGAAAAATTCGGCATTGATGAAGATGGTTTCTGGACAAGTCTCCCTCTTTTGGAAGCCTTCCGGGCAAACCGGGCACCTGGGGACGCAATTTCCCATTCCTGGCACCCCAAACTAAGGGAAAACAGGGATGCCTGTTTTCGCATGTATTGTTTACGCAATGTCGGCACCTATCTTGCTGAAATCAGGGAACGGTTGCCGGGTACGGCCTGGATGTACTACCAGGATATTACAAACACCGCAGTCCAGTTTCCTTATATCGACCAGATCACCGCCATTACTCCGGATTTTGACTGGAGGACCTACCATACCTTTCAGTCGGTTGCACCGGAAAATAACCCTAGTGGGATTATCCAATGGACCAACCCCACCATCGACTATGCCGGGGAAGGGTTGATTGTATCGGTGTCCATTCCGGTTTTTCTGGAAAAAAATTTTATTGGCCTCTGGAGCATTGACATTCCAATGAACAGTCTTCATCAGGATGCGGTGTTTGACACCTACCTGAAAGGTCAGATCAATTTTATCCTGGACCGCTGCGGGGTTCTGGTTGCACATCCCTCCATTGAAACTGAGATTGACAAGGATAAGGGAAGCATCTACCAACGGCATATCAGTGAACTGGGGTCGGAATTTATAGGTCTGGACCAGGCACTGCTTTTAGAAGAAAAAAGCGGCCAGCGCCTGCTCACCAGGCAGGACGGTATCGAGGTTTTGGCATGTTTTGAGGTTATCCCCGGGATTGAGTGGATATTTATTGCCACCTTTCCCAGACGTTCCATGGAGGATGCAGTTAACCGGAGAATCAGCGACGCTTTGGACCGGGTAAAATCAGGCGATCTCTCCTATCGCCTTAAGGATATTTCAGATATTGAACAGGCCCGAATGATCGTAAACGGTTTTAATGAGATGGCCTCGGCCCTGGAGAATCAGGAAAAAATCAGGAAGGAGACCCAGGAAGAAAATGAAAAACTGGAAAAAAGGCTCCAGCATTTCCAGCGCATGGAGGCCATCGGGACCCTGGCCGGAGGCATTGCCCATGATTTTAACAATATTTTGTTTCCCATACTGGGGTTTGCCGAACTGCTTTTCATGGACCTGCCAGAAGATAGTGACGAATATGCCATGGTTAAGGAGATCTCTCTTGCCGCCGGACGGGCACGGGACCTGACCCGGCAGATCCTGACCTTCAGCCGCCAGGCAGACCTGGAAAACAGCACGGTTTTTTTCCAGAGCATCATCAAGGAGGCTTTAAAGCTTTTGCGTTCTTCAATTCCCAATAACATTGAAATCCTGAAAACAATTCAGCAGGACTGCCCACCGGTTTTCGGTGATCCCACCAAACTTCACCAGATTGTCATGAACCTGTGTACCAATGCATTCCACGCCGTTCAAAAGGAGGGTGGAAAATTTGAAGTAGCTCTTGACGCCATTGAAATTAAGCCTGGAAACGGTACGGAACTGTCGGAATTGAAATTTGGGGATTATGTCAGGTTAACGGTTTCTGACACCGGGCACGGCATGGACGCCCAAACCAAGGTGCAAATTTTCGATCCCTATTTCACCACCAAGGCGGATGGCAAGGGAACCGGTCTGGGGCTGTCCGTCACCTACGGCATTGTCCAGAAACTGAACGGCGATATCAAGGTCTACAGTGAGCCGGGGCAAGGCACCACCTTCCACGTTTACCTGCCCCAGGCCGCATTATCCCCAAAGAAGGCAAAGACGCCGGAGATAGTCATAGCCCGGGGGACAGAACGGATTCTCCTGGTGGATGACGAAGAAATCATCGTTAATATGGGTAAACAGGTCCTGGAAAGATACGGCTATAAGGTGACTACCCATGTGGACAGTCTGGCTGCCCTGGCAGCATTTAAACAGGAGCCCTATGCCTTTGACCTGGTGATCACCGATATGACAATGCCCAAGATGACCGGAGATGTTCTGGCCGGCCATATCAAGGCCCTTCGCCAGAATATTCCCGTCATCCTCTGCACCGGGTTCAGTGAAAAAATATCAAAAAGCAATTATGGCGGTGCAATGATTGATGAATTCCTCATGAAGCCTGTTTCCGTCAAAGCCTTTAACCAGACCATTCGGCATCTGCTGGATGTATCCAATACCAAGGATAAGACAAAATGAATATCACCATCACCACCCCAAAAGAAAACAGAGACAGGGAAAGTCTGTTCCGTTTTCTCTATGACATCTGGATCACGGAATTTAATCGGGAATTGCCCGGAACCAACCATGAAAGGGAAGAGATCAAAGATGATCTGGATTTATGGGCCGATCATTTCATGGCCCTGGATGAGAGTGGCCGGATTGTCGGCTGTGTCCGGGCCAACCGGCTTTCCAGGGGAAGGACCGGGGAAGAGCTCTCAGGTTCCATGGGTTTCAATGACCTGGCAGCCCTGTTCGGTCCGGACCGGGTGGCATTTATCTCCCACCTGGCCATCTCCCGGGCCCACCGGGGCAGTACCGTGATCTCCCTTCTTTTGGCGGAGCTGTTTCGCTATTTATTTGAGTGTAATATGGCTGTTGCTGCTTGTTATTGTCAGCTCAATTTGGTGGCTCTTTATCACCGCATCGGCATGCGGCCATATCTTCCCAATTTCAAACGGAACGGGCGTATGCGCATTCCCCTGGTTGGTTGTATCAATGATCGTGATTACCTTGAACAAACAGGCAGTCCCCTTCATTTTTTACTGCCGTCCCAGCGCAACGACAAGGGTTGGGCTGCCCGGCTGTTAAAGGGGCAATTCACAGATTTTTATGCCCCGGATATTTCCAATATCAAAACCCGGTCTTTGTGGGCACAATTGGCCCATGCTACCCCTGCCCGCGAAGAAGAACAGGTTTCCAAACTGTTCCAAGACCTGCCCCAAAAAGCCTTTGGGGATATGCTGAAACGATTGCCCAGAATCAAGCTTTCCCAGGATGAAGTGCTCCAGGTGAACCAAACGGCAGAAGCGGCCATGGGTATTCTGGTCAGCGGAGCATTGGGAGTCGGCATCGGGGATGAAATTAATCCCCATTTCATTTATGTCATACACCCGGGGGAACCCTTTGGGGAAATGCTTATCCTGACCCGGGTCCGGCATTCCACCATTCTGCAGTCCATGGAAAATAGTGAAATAGTTCTTCTTCCGGAAAACCTGTTTGATTGGTTTGGCAAAAAGGACCCGCCAATGGCCCTTTTGCTTTACAAAAATCTGCTGGCCATATTGGCCAGGCGGATGGCAGCGGTCCATTCTGCTCTGGCCGATTTTTTGGGCCGTGGGGAGCAGTCCGCTGCCAGGGTCCGCCGTCCTGCCCTCCATGCCGCCGATGCTGTTAAAGCTGCCACGGGCCGGGTGGAGTCCTACCATTTCGATACCCTGTCCGACAAGAAAATGGAATTTGACCGGCTTACCTGCCAGGCCAAGATCGCCCAGACCATGGAAATCAATGCCCTGAAAAAAATCGGTCTCAGCAACGGGGACCAGATCATGGACCTGGGGTCAGGTCCGGGCATAACCACCATGCTCCTGTCCCGCCATTTTCCCGACAGCCGGATTATAGGTGTGGAGCCGGAAGAGGAGTTGCGGTCCACTGCCCTGTCCATGGCCCAAAAGCAGAACCTGGACCGATGTGTTTTCCTGGAAGGAACAGCCCAGGCCATCCCTTTGCCGAACCATGTTATTGATTTCTCCTATGCCCGTCTTTTGTTCCAGCACATCCCAGATCCCATGGATTCCCTTAGGGAGATGAAACGGGTCACCCGGCCCGGTGGTATTGTTTGCGTCCTGGATGTGGACGACGGCACTATATTCATTCATCCCGAGGTCCCGGAATGGTCGTCGGTGGAGGTGCGGGTGGCCAGGGCCCAGGCCCGGTTCGGCGGTGACCGCCATGTGGGCCGGAAACTATTATCCTATCTGCTGAAAACCGGATTTTCCCAGGTCAAGATAGACATTGTGCCGGTCACCACCCAGATGTTGGGAGCGGAAACCTTTTTTGACATCGTGTTCGGGTTTAAGCAGCAGCACTTGAAACGCTTGGACGACTGGGACCGGGAAACGGAAGAGATCTTTACCCGTATTCGTGAATTATTAATGAAAACAGACTCCTTTGCTTCGGAAAACATCTTTGTGGCCCATGCCACAGTACCGGAATAACCCTGGTTTTTTTTTGTTCTGTCAGACCTAATTTATGATAACAATTATATTTTTATGGCATCATTTGTGCTAAGTCTTCCATTGGGGCGCTGATTTCAGGGTCCCTTCTAAAACCAGGATTAAAAGATGACAGATGATGATTACAAGGCATTAGCTGATTTTTTTGAGGACTATACCAAAGGGTTTATCGTCCGGGCAGTTAATGCCCATGCCATTGGGTTGAAAAAAAATCACACGGCCCGGGTGGTCGAAAATATTGTGTTTTTGGGGGAATGCCTGGGCCTTTCCCGTTCAAGCATGAGATTGGCAAAGGCTACGGCCCTGCTCCATGATATCGGTCGCTTCAGCCAATATGAGATCTACGGCACTTATTCCGATCTTGCTTCAAAAAATCACGGGGCAATGGGGGTGGGGGTGATCCGGGAACACAGGCTTTTGGCATTTTGTCCAAAAGTTGAAAAAAAACAGATTATCCGGGCAATTGCCCTGCACAATATTTATCAACTACCCCCGGGGATTGATACTGACATCCTTTTTTTAACCCGGTTGTTGCGGGACGCAGACAAGCTTGATATTTTGTGGGTGATGACCCAAAAATATCTTGGTACTGACACAGAGGAAAACGGGTATATAACCCTCAACCTCACGGATGATGGACTGGTTTCCAAGGAACTTGTGGCTCGGATCCTAAAAAAACAATTAATTGACACCCGGCAGGTTACCTCCCTGAATGATTTGAAATTGCTTCAGATAAGCTGGGTGTTTGACCTGAATTTTAAAGCAGCGGTAAAAAGAGTGGACGACCTTGGGTTTATTCCTTTGATTATTTCCACCATGCCGGATTCAAAGCTCCTGGCCTCCCTGGTTGATTTTATAAAAGCCCATATGGTCAGGTGAAGATGGTCAGGCAGGCCCCGGCTACGGCAAGGCAAATAGCAATGGTTTTGTTGATTGTGATTTTTTCCTTGAGAAAGATGGCTGCCAGGATAAAGATAAAAACACTGGACATCTGGTTCAGGATGGCTGCCTGGGAGGCTGTGGTATATTTCATGCCCGCAACCCAGCAGATAAGGGCAAAGTAATTTCCGCACACCGAGGCGGGAAATGCAGTGAGCCATGCCCGGGAAAATTTAAGTTCACTAAAATACTGGCGGCGCCTGGGGTGGCAGATGACAATGAGAAGCAGGGAGATAATGCCGGCAACTACCCGGACAAGGGTTGCCCAGAATA
>DAOWDR010000629.1 GCA_030638935.1 Desulfobacteraceae bacterium
CCAATGCCGAACGTAAGTTCCTGGTACGGGCGGGATTCACCAGAAAAGACGATTCCCTGCCCCCAAGGATGACAAAAGAGCCCATGCCCGACGGCGGTTCAAAGGGTTCGGTCTGCCATTTAGAAGAGATGCTGGATGACTATTATGCCTTAAGGGGCTGGTCCAATGACGGCATCCCCAGCCCTGAAAAACTGGCAGAACTGGGCATTGACTGATACCATCACCATAAAACTCTTTTCCACCCTGGCCCGTTTTGCCCGGGGTGGAAAAACAGAGTTTTCCCTGGCCTGGCACCCCCAAATGCGGGTCCGGGACATTCTGGACATCCTGGAAATTCCCGGCACAGCCGAACGGGTCATCCTGGTCAACGGCCAATACAGCGAGCCTGACAAAAAAATCTTGCCCCGGGACACCATTGTCCTCTTTCCCCCCATGACAGGGGGGTAGATCCCCAAAATAATCTATTTTTCCAATTCTTTTTTTATTGCTATTCCTATTTTTTCAAATAGATATGGTTTTTTTATATATTCCCCTGCACCAAGTCTTTGAGTCTCCTTGACTTTATCTGTATCGGAAAATCCACTTGTAATAATAGCTTTTTGGTTAGGATGTAGTTCAAGAATTCGTTTGTATGTCTCACATCCATCAATGCCAGGGTCCATTATCATATCCAAAATTATAAGATCTGCTGAATTTTCTTTCATGTAATCGACAGCCTGTTCTCCACTTGCTGCCGATGTGACAGAATAGTTCAGCTTATTTAACAGATCAGATGCAACCTTTCGTTGCCCCTTTACATCATCTACAACAAGAATAGATTCCCCGTTCCCTAAATATTTTTCTAAAGGGGTGACAATTTTTTCTTCATTTATTTCTTTTCTGGTTACAGGAAAATAAAGTTCGAATGTTGTTCCTTTGTTAAGCGTACTTTGAACATCGACATACCCTTTATGATCCGATACCGTACCCCACACCACAGCCATACCTAATCCGGTTCCACTTCTTCCCATTACTTTTTTTGTATAAAAAGGTTCAAATATCTTTTCAATGTCTCCTGAACCGATACCTGTACCCGTATCAGATACTTTGAGGACCGTATAATCGCCTTCATTGATAGAATCATATCCCTTTATAGGTTTATCAATGTATTGATTTAGTGTTGAGATGATTATATCTCCGCCGTCAGGCATGGCCTCTGCTGAATTATTTACGAGATTCATGATGGTCTTGAAAAGGTGTACTGTTGATCCCAACATATTTAATAAATCCATATCCAGATCACTTTTAATTCTTACACCCGGATGAAAACTTTTTAACCTTTCACATTCAGCAGAATGAAAATAGCTTGTTACAATTTGATTTAAATTCAAAACATCTGTTACAACAACCCCTCTCCTTGCCAGGGTTAACAGGTCCTGCACAATAGCAGCTGCTTTTTGTCCGGATTCCTGAATTCTCAAGATAGGTTCTCTTAAAGGGCTATTATCAGGAAGATCCATTAAAATTAAATCAGGATAGCCCACATGAGCACTTAAGACATTATTAAGATCATGGGCTACACCACCTGCAAGTGTGCCGATGGCCTCCATTTTTTGAGATCGATGGAGTTGTGCTTCTATTATTTTTCTCTCTTTTTGTTCTTTTTTAAAGATGACTATCTGTGAAATCAGACTGGAAAAAATTTCCAGAGGCCTTACCGTTTCAGGGGTAGGTTTTAATCCTGATTTTGAATCATCCACTGAGATCACACCGATTATGTTACCTTTTTCGTTATTCATTTTTACAAAAAGATTGTCTTCTGGATGCCATTTGTTTCCACGATCAGATACAGGCCCACTTCCGTATATAGTTGCCTCCTGGTTCAGTATATTTTTTTTTGTATGGGGAATATAGTAGCTTTTGTGCCCAATAATATTTTTTTCAACAAAAACCTTATCATACCAGCTTTTGGGCATTTCCACTTTCCTTAACTTATCAATCACCATCTCTTCCACCCCACCAAATCCTACAATATCTCTAAACGGTGCTTTTTCTTTAAACAATGAAATTATCACCCTTTTAAAATCAGAAAATTCAACAATTGATTTGGTGATTTTGGTAAAGATTTCTTGCTCCTCTTTCATTGAAATCATGGATGCTGCAGCCAAACTTAACTGCTCGGTCTGGTTAGAAAGCTCGAATAATTTTTTTTCACTTTTGATCAATGCATCTTCAGCACGCTTACGATGGATGGCGATGGCAATTTGGTCAGAAACAGTCGAAAGCACCTTTAAATCATTTTCATTATAAAGTTCCGGATCTGAATAACTCTGGACAGCGACCACACCGATAACCTCATTTTTAATAATTAATGGGACGCCCATCCAAATAAGAGATGCTGTGCCCCATATACCATTTTTCTTTTCTATATTTTCCAGGTCTCGTTTGGTTAACAAAATTGGTTTTCGCCTGGAAACGACCAAACCGGTTAAGGAACCATGGGTATCAAAATCTGTGATTGGAAAAAAATCATCATTGGTTATATCAACATAATAAGGAAAATGAAGTGTGCGTTTTTTCATGTCCACAATTGCAATATAGAAGTTTGAAACATCCATAATTCGATTTAATGTATCATGGATAGTCTTAAACAACTGGGATAAATTTTCAGAACTATGCACCGCACTTGTAATCTCTTGCAGGACCTGACTGATATCATCGCTTTGCTTCCGGGCAATTTGAATCTGTTTGCGATCAATTGAAACTGCAATGAATTCGGCCACAGAATTTAATAGATGCAAATCACTTTTCTTAAATGCATTTCTTGAGTGATAACTCTGAACGAGAAGGGCACCAAAGGCTTTACCCTTAATTTTAAGTGGTGCGCCTGCCCAAACTTTGCAAAGGGAGTGAGAAGCGATTCTGCCTGCCCGATTTGACATTTTCATAATGTCTTCACCATTGAACAGCAATGGTTTCCCGGCATTGATCACCTGGGCAGACAGGGATTGTTTTTTGCTGATATCAAACACTTCTCCCAAATCTGTATCCATTTCATCTACAAAATATGGGAAGGTCATGGAATCTTTTTCTTTATGGTATATGGCAATGGCAAAATTTTCGAGATTTAAAATTTTATTCAAAGATTTGTGAATGGATGCATATAGATCATCAAGGTTGTCTGTTTCGTTGGCTGCATTTGATATCTCAAACAAAGCTGCAATAGTAGCGCCCA
>DAOWDR010000218.1 GCA_030638935.1 Desulfobacteraceae bacterium
CCATATTTCATTAACTTTTTCAGTATTCTAAAGGCATCTTTATTATAATACATGACAATTGTGGACCGCTGAAACGGGATACTCCAGGTTTTTCCACCTGTGCGGCTGTTCTCCATCAAGGCTGGGTAAAATTTGTCAAGCCATTGTTTTTCTTCAGAGGTTGCCACCAGATCATCAAAGGCAAGGATGGCATCATTGTCAATGAGGGTAAAAATTTCAGTGGATAGGATCACGGAAAGGTGGGGAGGATTACCACCCTTGAGCGAGGTCATGGCCTTGGTCATGGTATCGGAGTAATTTCCCGAATAAATGGCTTTAACAGTGATGTCTGGATTTTCAGTTTCAAACTCCATAACCAGTTTATCCACAAGCTTTGTCAGAGGACCGCCCACTGCAACGGGATAGAACATGGTAAGCTCGGTTGCAAAGGACACAGATGATAATGAAAGCAACATAAGTCCCAATACCAGCGCTTTTAAGGTTTGAAGTACGGATGTTCGGTTTTTCATGGGTCTTCTCCTTATATTAGTTATTCGGTATGCCCGGGGCTTTTGTGGTGGATTCCCTGACAATGAGAGAGGATTCCAGCATCAGCTGTTCCGGTTTTATCTTTCCTCCAATGCGTTGCAAAAGAAGTTTTGCTCCCAGGTTTCCCATTTCATAGGCAGGCTGCCGGATGGTGGTCAGCTCGGGAATCACATAGGAGGCAATATGAATATCATCAAATCCCACGATGGACAGATCTTTAGGCAGATTAAACCCTAACTCCCTGGCGCCTTTCATTGCCCCCAGGGCCAGGTAGTCGTTGGAACAAAAAATTGCCGTGGGCCGGTTTTGTAAGGATACAAGTTTTTTTGCCGAATCCCTTCCGCCGGTCAGGGAATAGTCTGTCTGGGCCAAAAGGTTTTTGTCGTAGTCAATGCCGTGGTTCTTGAGGCATTGCCTGTAACCGTGCCAGCGGTGCAGGCTTCTGTCGGATTTGGAAAAATTTCCTGCAACCATTCCGATCCGTTTGTGGCCAAGTTTTACCAGGTGCTCGGTTGCCCTGTATCCCCCCTGGAAATTGTCAATCCCTACTGCTGACAACGGTCCGCTTTTAACTGTGCTGTAAAGCAGGACAAAGGGAAAATTTTCATCCAAAAGCGTTTTAAGGGCATCTCCCCTGGGATTGGTGGTGGTGATGATCAGGCCGTCCACCTGCTTTTCCCTCAGGGTTTTAACAAGCTCCTCCTCCTGGTCATTCTGGTAGTAGGTGTTGCCCAGAATAACCTGGATTTTCTGCTGATCTGCATAATCCTGTACTCCTCTAGTGGATTCGGCAAACACGGGATTATTAATGGTGGGAATGATCAGTCCGATGGTATTGGATTGCTTGGTCGCAAACCCCCGGGCAAGGGCGTTGTATTTATAGTTGCAGGTTTTCATTGCCCGGGTGACCTTTGTCCGGGTTTTTTCCCGCACGGTCTTGGGAGAGTTAATGACCCGGGAGACCGTGGCCGTGGAAACACCTGCTAATTTTGCCACATCAAGAATCGTGCTCATACATTCCTCTGTAAACGTTTACATTTATATAATCATCCTGTAAATATAGTGTCAATCCTTTTTTTGATTTTTTTTGATTGAGTTTAATAACTACCTAAAATACATTGGAAAAATGATTTTTTTGATCTTTGATTTTTATTGCTTGAAACTTATATCAAAATTATATTATATACCGAAGAATGTAAACATTTACATCAATCGAGGAGCCAAGGTCATGACCTGCAATTGTTTAACCCCCTTAACCCGGAACCTGTTGCGCATCGACAATTGTGGAATGTATGTTGATCTCATAAAAACTTCCAGGGGAACGGTTCGTGTGGGGAGCATGCCCGATATTTCAAAATTTCTAATCCTTCACGGGTTCAGGGAGGAGATAGTTGTGGTCCCTGACTGGGAAGCAACCATGGCCGGGGATAATCATACGGGTGAGGAGTTTGTGCTCTGGCATGCCCAGGTTAAAGGCGGCATCAGAAAAGAGTATGTGGGATCGCCTGAAACCCTTGCCCAGATGTATGGCAACCTTGACGAGACCTTCAACTATTTTTTTGATCCCAAACGTATTTCCATTGTAAAGAAGCGCTGGCTGAAAACTTGGTTCTCCAGGCAGGCTGCTACGCCTGCATATGGGAAGGGCTCCTTGAAAATTATTGTTGATGGGGAGAATATTATCCTGTCCGACCACGGAAAAATCCTTTATGACCGGCGTGAATTCAAGCCAACCCAAAATCCGGATGAGAAGATTGAAGAACTCCTTGCCAAGGTGGCCAGGGACAATGAGCCCAGGCAGACCCTTGAAATAACGGCCGTGGGTACGGGCAACGGCTTTGTCGGGACGGTTGCCAGCTTTATTGTCCGTTTCAACAGGCAGGTGATCTGGATTGATCCCTGCGGCTACCCGGCCCATACCCTTGCCCGCCATGGGGTTCACTGGGACGACATCACCCATATCCTGATTACCCATAACCACGAGGACCACACCCAGGGTTTCTCCGCCTGCCTGAAACGGGCCGAGCACAGGAAAATTCCTTTGAACCTTATAACGGCTCCCACAATTTACGGGCTGCTTAAAAAACAGTTTACCCCTCTGTGCCCCAAGTTTGACAGGCTGGTGAACTTTATCCCCCTGTCTCCGAAAAAACCGATAAACCTGGATTCGATCCGGGTGGACTGCCGCTGGAACCATCATTTCCTGCCCTATGGCACATTGGGGCTCAGGATTTCGGCTGGCGGAAAAATCCTGGGATTTTCCGGGGACACCAAATTTGATGAGACCATCAATGGGATTCTTAATCGGGATGAGCTTTTGCCCCAATGGTTTGCCCGCTGTGACCTTGTTTTCCATGAAGTGGACTTTGATAACCCTAATGGGGTACACACCCATTGGAAGCAGGTTGAAAAGATAATCCAAGCCATACCAGGCAGGGTCCTGGGTTATCACACCCCCTACCTGGCAAATGCGCCTTTGCCCCTGGTTCTGGAGGGAAAAACCTACTTGTTGGAATAACCGTTTTCCTTTGCCCATTGAACGGTTTTTATGCAAGGGGGCCAACAGCCAAAATATTATTTCTCATGTTAGATCAGAGCGTTCCATGTAAGAGACCAGGGTTTCAAGATACCGGGACTTTACCTGTTGACTGGCCAAAATTTGTTTCATTGGGGGCAGTTTTAAAATCACCCCCAGGACGGCTGCCAGATACCTGTGGCTGAACAGCACCTGGTTGTCAAAAATCAAGTGGGCAAGTTTTCCCCTTTCAATGGCCATGACCACGGCCCTGTGGGTGCCGTTCAAGGGGGTGATAACCCGCTGGGGCAGGGGGGCCAGCTCAAGACTTTCTTCCCTGCAGGCCCGGACACAAAGGCCGCAGCCAAGGCAGACCTCTTTGTTAAGCAGGGCTTTTTTTCTTTTAGGATTTTTGGGATCATTGGCCGACACCAGGGTCATGGCTTCCACGGGACAGATGCTCACACATTTGCCGCATCCGGTACAATCACCATTGATAACCGGGATGAAATTGGAGGTATGCACGGGGTTGGACATTGCAAACCTGCGGGCTGCAATCATGGCTTCGCAGCAGCAGCCGCAGCAGTTGCATATAAAATTTACCCTCTGTCTGACATTTTCCCCGAATTGAACCAAATTGGATTCATAGGCCTGGTCCAGCAGGTCCAGGCCTTCTTTTGTATCAACAGCCCTTGCATGCCCATGTTTGATAAGGGAAGCAGCCGAGGTGTTAAAGGTCATACAGATATCCATGGGACTGTCACAGGCCTGGTTGAGATGAAACATTTTATGACGGCAGTAGCAGGTGCTGATACCCATGTGGGATGCGGTTTTGATCACCCGGGATGCCCGCTCGTAATCCAATACATGGATAGCATTCCCATTGGACAGGACGGGCTCATGGACAAAGACACGGCCTAACTGGGTATGCCCCAGGGTAAATAGATTTTTTATAAAATCCTCTTCCACATTCAGGTATTGGTAGAATAGCTCGCTTAACACCTTCTGGTCGATGTCATGTCGCACCCGCATCAGGGAAAATTCAAAAAAACCGGCCATGGGCGGGGGCAGAACATAAAGGGACTCTCCGTTTTGATCAATGTCCACCAGGATGGCCCGGGACGCAAGCTTTTCCAAAATCCTTTGGGTTTTGGCCAGACTCATTTTCCATATTTTAGCTGCATTTTTCGCCGTGACAGGCCTTATGGGAAGCTGGGAGATAAGACGGGCTTCTGTTTCTGAAAAGAGCATGGCCAGGATCTTGTCCAGCCGCCTGGACGGGGGCGCACCCTGGGGGAACCTGTTGAGACGATCCACCAGCCGGGTGTAGCCTGATTTAGTGGTGTGATGGGCCATGGCTATTCCTCATTAATTGAGTTTTTTTAATAGACTTTTCTTTTGGAAAACCCCTTGCCCAGAACATTAAAGGTGTTTTCCGTTATCAGGAATGCATCGGGGTCAATTCCAAAGACTATCTCCTCAATGCGTTTGATCTGGAAGGTATTGGAAACCAGGAGAATGATATCCTTGCTTTTACCTGTATAGGCTCCTTCCCCTTTTAAAAAGGTGGCACCCCGGTTGAGCTTATGGAGGATTTGGGCGGCAATGGGCCGGGATTTTTCCGAGATGATAAAGATCATTTTCCGCTGGTTGAAAAGGGTGATACAATATTCAATCACCTGGGAAGCAATATAGCTTGTGGCCATGGAATAGAGGATCATATCCGTTTCCAGGGTTCCGAAACTAAAGAGAAAAAGAACAAAATTAAATATAAAATTATAGGTGCCTATCCGGATACCAAATTTTTGGTTGAGCAGGATGGAGATAATGTCATTGCCGCCGGAAGACCCAAGGGACCTGAAAACGATACCGGCCCCGGTACCGACAAATATGCCGCCGGCAAGGGCTGCCAGCCAGGGATCCGTTATTTCAATCTTGAAATTGACAAGGTCAATGATAATGGTCAGAACAATGGTTCCGTAAAGGCTATAGTATAAAAAGCGTTTGCTGATAAATTTCCAGCCAATGATAAAGATGGGAATATTCAGGAGCAGAAACCACAGACCCGGGGTGAATGCCCCTGAGGAATAGAGCAGCAGAATACCAAGGCCTGAAAATCCGCCGGTGATCATTCCGTGGGGAATGATAATGGATTTAAGGCCGACTGCAAGGATAAAACCTCCCAGGGTGATCAAAAACAGGTTCCAAGGAACTGAATAGCTTATGTTTTGAAATTTCATTGTATTACCTCGGTTTTAAAAAGGCAGTTCTAATAGTATAAAAAAAAAGAAAAAACAAGTTATTTTCATGGAGTTTTTAAAAAAAATCAAGTCTTGTTTTCCTGTCCCCAGAAACTTCTGAGAATTTTTTTTAATTTTTGGCAATTGAAAATTGTTTCATGGGGGTGCCATTCGTCGGGAAAAAGATCCCTGTAGTCCTTTCTCCTAAACCGCTCATCAATGAGAACCACAACCCCCTTGTCGGTTTCCGTTCTGATGAGCCGGCCCGTGGCCTGCATAACCCTGTTGAATCCCGGCATCTGGTAGGCATTGAAAAATCCGTCTTCATTGCGGGCCCCATAGTAAGCCCGGATCTGGTCTTGTTCCGGACAGATCTGGGGAAGCCCCACGCCCACCACAACCACCCCTATAAGCCGGTCGCCTTCCAGGTCAATGCCTTCGCCAAAGATGCCCCCCATCACGGCAAAGCCGGTAACCCGGCTCTCCCGGGTAAATTGATTCAGAAATTCTTCACGTTCCGGTTCACTCATCTGGGGAACCTGGACTTGAATATTTTCCACCCGGCCCTCCTGTTCAACGATTTCCACCACATGGTTCATATAGGCATAGGAGGGAAAATAAACCATATAATTTCCCTGCCTGCTGCTCACTGTCTGGGCGATGACCTCGGCAACCTGGCCAAAAAAATTTTGCCTTGCCTTGTAGGTTGTTTGGATACCGGCATGGACCAGGAGCTTGAAATTTTTCCTTGGAAAAGGGGAGGGTAGCACAATGGAATAGGGAATAATATTTTTAGGCTCGGTTTTTTCAGCTCCTGTGTTTTTGGAAGGGTCATTGGAGGACTCGTTACTGCCAAATAGGATGGCCTGGTAATAGGCAGTTGGGAAAAAAGTGGCTGAAAACAGGATCCGGCAAGCGCAGGGTCTAGGCCAAAGTAATAACAGGAACAATCGTTGCCCCGGACGAAATCGTTACCTTTATATTTATAACTTGTGATTGTGCC
>DAOWDR010000756.1 GCA_030638935.1 Desulfobacteraceae bacterium
AAATGTGTGCCATGACAGACTCCTTGAAATTTGATTTTCAAGGCGCACAAATTTTTTGCACACATTTGTCAACAATAAAACGACAATATTCCCCATAAAAACAATTATTTTTTCATGCAACAACCTAACCGGACACTACTGATATAGAGTGGAAAATTTGAATTTGTTAGAATATTAATCAGAGCGTTTGAGACTTCCAAGGCTGAATATTGAACTCGATTTTCTAGAAAAAAAATCCTGTGGACTATCCCCTCATTTTATTCAAAAAAACATCCAACCAATACAAGTAGGTAGACCCCGTATTTTTCCATTCCCAGAAGCAAGAATAAACTTGGGGAAATATCTTAATTATAGGAGCCATTAATACCTTCCCCACAATAGTGGAGAACTAATTTCATGCAGTTATATTTGCCAAGGCAGAGGCAGTGGAGGGGGTGAGGTTCGCAGCGGATTTGAATGGCAGCGTGCCCCACGGACGGGGCTAAGCGCCATTCACCTCGGAGCCGGACAGGACGTCCGGCGAGAATGAGCGAAGAGCCTCACCCTCTCCACTGCCGGCACCTGTTGAGATTGTCTTAAATCCATAGATATGTGACTTATATCCGCAATTAACTTTGAAGAGGCATCTGTATTTCACTTCGACCAATATCGTTTTTCCTTCATTTATATCCTTTGGTTTTTAACCCTCAGTTTACATGCGATTACCTTAGGTTATTTTCCCCCAGAATTCCAAAGGCACAAGGTTGCATAAGCTCTGTATGGCCGCCAGTTTTCAGCCAGATCCAATATTTGCTTTTTTGTTGGTTTGTCCCCATCCCCTGTAAGTGATCTGATAATACCCAGGTCAGAAACAGGAAAGCTATCAATCATTCCCAACCCTCTCATTGCAACATAGTTCACAGTCCAATCCCCGATTCCTTTTAAAGCAGAAAAATCTTTTTGAAACTTTTCAAAACCCTGATCGGGCGATAGCCTAAAACGCTTATCAATAACAGCCTGGGTAATAGTTTTTATTGTTTCTTGCCGGGTTTTAGTGATGCCAAGTTCACCAAGCTCCAATTCTATTAACTCCGATGGATTAGGAAAAAAATATTCTAATCCTAAAGGAAATTCATTGCCGGTTTTTAATTGAGCCTTTCTTGCAATTCTTGCAGCTAGTGTGGTGGCAGCTTTTACAGATATCTGCTGGCCCAAAACAGCTCTTACCACAAATTCAAAAGAGTGGAATGCAATGGGCAGACGCGGAACATGTCCATTTTCCATCCCCTTTAATAGATATTTATCTTTTGATAATTTTTGGTTTATACTTGTAAAGTCGGTATCAAGGTCAAACATATTTCTGACTCTATTACAAATTTGGACATGGTATTTTGTGTCGCAACAACCGATCTTAAGCTCTAAAACTAATTGTTCTGGGTTGTTCTTGACAAGAAAAAAACCTTTTGCCCCATGGATTCTAAATGTTCTGGCATAGCTATTATCTGTTACAATTTCAACTCCTTCCATTACCCTTGGTTTCATGAAATTAAGCATTTGCCCGAAGTCAAAGGGCTTTTTGTAATTCAATAAAAATCTTGCATTATCAGACTGATTTTTTTTATTCATTATCTCTTTTCTCACCATGATAGGGGCTTCCCTAAAATTTTTACATATTATCAAAAGGGAGTTTATGCGCTTTTTGCAGGCTCCCACCCAATTATAGCTTTTTTTCTTAAAGACCCCCAACGATATTTGTGAATTTGACCGGATTTAGCAATCACCCGATGGCATGGAATAAGGTATGCAACCGGGTTAAGGGCAATGGCGCTTGCAACAGCTCGAAAGGCTTTTGGCCGGCCTATATAGGAGGCAATATCCTGGTAACTTACAACACTTCCCCCAGGGATTTTTAAGAGAGCCTTCCATACATTAATTTGAAAATTACTACCTTTAATAAACAGGTTAAAGGGTTGTGATTCTCTTGTCGGATCATGGGTGAATATGCTATTCACAACTGAATTAATAGATATAAAATTTTCAGTAAATTTAGCTCCCGGCCATTTATCAAAAAGCTGATTCACCGCTTTGGATCGGCTATCTTCTTGTACAAAACCAAAATAGCAGATACCTCTTTTTGTTTTTGCCGCCAGGCATTCTCCAAAAGGAGAATCACAGAAACCATAGGCTATTTCAACTCCAGCTCCCTGTTTTTTAAAATCACCCGGAGTCATGGCATCGAATGTAACAAACAAATCATGCAGGCGACCAGGGCCTGAAAGACCTGCTTCCAGGGATGTTTCAAGAATGCTTTTGGATTTTGCCAAATTCTGTTTGGTGTAGGCAAGGGTTATGAACTGTAGAAACCGGACAGGACCAATTCCTGCCCAACGCTTAAAAATACGATTAAAATGATATTTGCTTAGATGAACACTATCGGCTATTTCGTCAAGGCTTGGCTGGGATTTGAAATTGCCCTCAATAAATTGAATGGCTTTTTCGATTCTTTTGTAATCCTGGGCCTCCTGTGAATAATCTTTCATATCAGTATTTTATCCTCATAATTGTCAGTCTGATTATATGTTAATCCAATTATTTAAAAATGACCACCCGAATATTGCTGTAAATTGCGCAATATCCGGGTGGTTAATCTTTGAACAATAAATTAGTATTAAAATCAGAAACCATAATTTAAAGACCATAATTTAAACCTAGGAGTTTTGGGAAAAATGGAATCTCGGGAAAAGACAAAGAAGCCAAAAAACAATAATAGTGCTTTACCAAGGTATGAAAGTGTTAACCCTGTTATGGGGTTTAAAGAATGGGGACTGATCATTATTTTATCCATAATATGGGGAGGGTCTTTTTTCTTTATAGGAGTTGCTGTAAAAGAAATTCCTCCATTAACCATCGTGCTGTGCAGGGTAGCTATTGCCGCTATTATTCTCTTTACCATAGTTCACTTAAAAGGAAAAAAAATGCCCTCATCACTCCGGGTATGGGGTGCTTTTTTCATCATGGGTGGTTTGAACAATTTAATCCCGTTTTGCCTGATTGTCTGGGGGCAAACCCATATAGAAAGCAGCCTTGCCGGTATTATAAATGCAACCACTCCTATTTTTAGTGTTACCCTTGCCCATTTCATAACCCGGGAAGAACGGCTTACAAGGAACCGAATTTTGGGCATTCTTTTTGGCTGGATTGGTGTCTCAGTCTTGATAGGAATTGAATCATTACAAGGGTCCGGTATTGAAGTTATGGGACAAATTGCAGTATTGGGAGCAGCGTTTTCATATGCTTGCGCTGCTATTTATGGTCGCCGTTTCAAAAATATGAATCCACTTATTGTTGCAACGGGAATGTTGTGCGGTTCAACTATTATGATGATCCCCTTGGCTTTATTTGTTGATCAACCATGGAATTTAGCACCAGGCAATATGACCTTGATGGCAGTTTTCGCACTTGCAGCCATCAGCACCTCTTTAGCCTATATTATCTATTTTCAGGTACTGGCCGCTTCAGGGCCTACAAATCTCTTGTTGGTAACCTTCTTAATCCCCATCAGTGCAATTTTGCTTGGTGTCTTGGTATTGGGAGAACAACTTGGATGGGAGATTTTTGTTGGTATGGGAATGATCTTTATCGGTCTTGTCGCAATAGATGGCAGGTTAATAAAAAAAATTCACCCTTTTGAAAAATAAGTTGCGGCTATTTTGGATATATTCTTTCATCTCCAATACATAAAAGGGCATGATCTCGTCTTTCCAGCCGGGATATCCTCCTTGCCAGACATATTGTATCAACTCTCAGAATACCTCCTTATCAAATAGATAGGAACCCATGTGAAACTGGCCCTCCTTTGAAAATCCAATGGCAATTTTTTTTCTTTTTGCAAAATTTTTGATTTCTGCGGTAACAATTTTGTGGGTTTCAAAACCCCGGGGGTTCTGTTTAAAAGCCAAAGGGTCTTTGGGAAATGGAAACCGCTGGTACAGTGTTCCGATAAACCCTGTAAACCTCATCCCGTGAATGGCCCCCATGAGATCCCCGGCATCTTTGGAATCTGAAATATGAAAAACCGGGCAATTCAAGTCTGTGTATGCTTCATCCCCCTGTTTAGCCAACTCAATCACCCACTTACAAAAACTGTCGGCAAAAAAGAAATAATTTTCCAGCAACAGCATATCCGACTCAATATTAAAAAAGCCAAATGCGATGTTCCCATGGGTATTTGATCTAAAGGACAAGGGCATATTTTTCTCTCGGGACTGATGAACTAACCCTGTTGCCGGAGTAATTCACAAAGGATAATTTAGGCAGCCTAATCCAGGCTCCCTTTCCGGACCTTTCCCAGGGAAGTCCGGGGAAATTCTTCCCTGAAACTTACCTTTTTGGGCCATTTATATTTGGCAAGCTTGTCCCGGCAATGGCCAATAACATCGGCTTCACTTATTGACGAGCCCGGGGACGGGATTACAAAGGCATGTCCTGTTTCTCCCCAACTTTTATCTGCCATTCCCTTTACGGCCACATCCTGGATATCCGGGTGGGTTTTTAAAATTTTTTCCACCTCGGCAGGATAAACATTTTCCCCCCCGGAAATATACATGTCCCCTGCCCTTCCTTCCAGGTAGAAAAAGCCCTCTTTATCCATCCTTGCCAGGTCTCCTGTATGAAGGTAGCCGTTTTTAATGGTCTCTTCGGTTTTGACCGGATCCTGCCAATACTCTTTCATCATTATTGATCCTTGAACCACAATCTCACCTATCTCTCCGGGACCTGCTTTTTTCCCCCGGTCATCCAGGATAAAAACTTCTGAATGGAAAACCGGACGTCCAACGGTTCCAGGCTTTTTCAGGGAATCCTCTTCAGATGCCCATAAAAGGATTGAGGTTTCAGTCTGCCCCATGATCTGCCTGAAGCCCAGTCCTGCATCTGCACAGTTTTGGATCAGGTCATGGGTAAGTTTTTCACCACCCCCAGCACAGAGTCGAAGGGATGAAATATCCCCTCTTTTCTCCAGGCTCACCTTTAATAATTCTCTGTAAACCGTGGGAACCCCCAGAAATTTAGTTACTTGAAACTTTTCAATATCCTTGTAAACCTGCAGGGGATCAAATTTTGGATGAAGAACCAGGGTGGCCCCTTTATAAAAAATGGGAGCGGCCTGGATAAAAAGCCCCCCGGAATGGAACAAGGGCAGAAAAACAAGCATGATGTCACTGGGATGAAGCTTGAAAAATATATCGGCATTCAGGCAGTTGAAAAAGGTTTTTCTATGGGAAAGCACAGCCCCTTTTGGCCGGCCCGTGGTACCAGATGTATACATTATCACCTGGGGTTCTTCAGGATCGGCAGGCCCGAGGCTCCTGGTCAAAAAGGCCCTTTCCCCGTCAAATCGTTGGGTTGCACTGGCAAAATCAAAGACCCGGGCCCCTTTGGCTGCCTTGCCCACCACAGCCACCATCATTGGAGGCAAATAGCTTTCCAGAACAAGGGAATTAACCACGGCAGCAACATTTGACCCGTGGATAAAAAGCCGGGGCCGGCAATTTTTAATAAAATAAGCCAGCTCACGGGATGTGATACGAAAATCGATGGGAACAAAAATGGCGCCAAGCCTGGAACAGGCCAAAAACAGATCCAGAAATTCAGGACAATTGTTGAGTATAACAGCCACCCTGTCACCCTTTTCAATCCCAATGGACTGAAGCCAGCATGCGGTCCGATCAGCCCGCCGGCAAAGCTCCTTATAAGATATAGTCCGGCCTTCGAATAGAATGGCGGGTTTGTCCGGTGTCAGTTCAGCCCAGCGTTGTACCCACCAGGCAATATTCATGGATTTAATCATTTGTCCTCCAGAGATACCAGCAACCTGTTTATGCTGTTAACATACTCTTTATTCATACATGGCTTTGACAGATGATCAATCTTCGCATCTTTTTGTTTCAAATTTTTTATGGATTCCAAAAATTCTATATTTCCTGAAATAAAAAGGACGGGAATTTTTTGATTGGTTTTTCTGACATGGGTATATACATCCATCCCGTTCATATGGTCCAAAAGCATATAATCAAGGCTGATAAGGTCGTACTCGTTCTTTTCAAGCAAATCAATGGCTGCCTGGCCGCTGGTTGCAATATCCACCCTGTGGAAGCAGGGCCCGTGGGTTAATATCTGGCTTTGCACATCTGATATGGCTTTTTCATCTTCCACAATAAGAATAAACTTTTTCGTCTGGATTTTTGATTTACAAATCTGGCCTATTTCTACTTTGGTTAATTCAGTTTTTATAACCGGAAGTTTTATGGTGACGCATGTGCCGGCCATAGATTCAGATTCAACAAAAATTTCCCCCTTATGCTGCTGGACATATTTTTTTACATTGGACATCCCATAACCGGTTCCCTTGATCTCTTCTTTGTACATGCCTTTAACATCCCGGCTCCCCTTGAGGGTAAAAGAGGGGTTATAGATGCTGTCCAGGTGTTCAGGGGGGATACCGCAGCCATTGTCTTCAATTTCAAAGCAGATACAATTTTTACGGCAATAGGTTCTAATAATTATTTTCGGAGCCTCAACCCTGCCCAGGGCATGGATTGAATTTTGGAAAAGATTTACCAGGGCATGCTCAATCATACCGGAATCAGCCAATAATTCAGGCAGACCTTGTTCATTTTCTATAATCAGCTCAATTCCGGCCAGATCTTTTCTTAAAAGATTTATAATAAACTCAATTTTATCCCCTAAATAAAAAAATTCCTGTTTAGGCTCCTGGCTTTTGGCAAATGCCACCAGATTTCTGGTCAGATTTTTTCCCCTTAGGGTTTGTTCAAAAATCAATTCAAGGGTTTCTTTTGCTTCCGGATCATTACAGCACTGAAGTGAAAGCTCGGCATTCCCCATTATTATACCCAAAATATTATTAAAATCATGGGCTATTTTTCCTGCAACCTGTCCCACCAAAGCAAGTTGGTCCTGTTCCCATGCAATTTTTTGGGCATTAGTTTTTTCCTTTTCCGCCAATTTTCTTTCCGTGATATCCCTAAATTCTGTAACCCGAACGATTCGGCTATGGTAGGGAATATTTTTCGCCTGTATCCTTACATCAAATTGAGTATTATCCTTGCGAAGTCCTTTTACTTCATAGGGAAGTTCAAACCCATCCAAAAAATTTTCCATAACCAGTTTACGCCATTTTGGCGCAATTAACTGGAATCCGTCCATGCCGATAAGTTCATCAGTAGAATAACCGGTCAGATCGCAAAGGCCCTGGTTACAATCAAGTATTATTCCCTTCTCATGGATTGCAATACCCCCAAAGGAGGCATTATGCAGGATTTTGAATCGCTTTTCACTTTCCCTCAGCTTTTCCTC
>DAOWDR010000082.1 GCA_030638935.1 Desulfobacteraceae bacterium
ATCGAGGATGGGGAAACCGGCTACCTTTTTCCGCCAGGCGATTCTGTGGCACTGGCTCAAGTGATAATACGCCTGTTGGCGCATCCCGATAGGCGAAAGTATGTCGGTGGTAATGCTCGCCCCGCTGTACAGGCGCGCATGAACCCTGAAAAAATCAATATTCCGGTGTCCGGCTAACAACCGGGCACCGGACCAAACAGTAGACCAAATTAAAGAGGTGATAAATGATAGTTGCTGATCGAAAATCCCTTGAAGAGATATTGGCGATGGTGGCAGACAAGCAAAAAATAATGATCCTCGGATGCAAAGGGTGCGTCACTGTATGCAACGTCGGGGGACTCAAGGAGGTTGAAATCCTGGCCTCCTCCATGAAAATTGCCAGGAAAAAGGCAGGGAAACCCCTGGATATTGATATTCAAGTGCTGGAAAGACAATGCGATAACGAATATGTGGCCGAGCTTTCTGAATCGGTGAACAATTATGATGGGGTGATTTCCATGGCCTGCGGTGTGGGACCCCAGTTTTTGTCTGAAATGTACAAGGATCAGCTCTTTTATCCTGGGGTGAACACCACCTTTTTTGGCGGGGCAACCCAGCACGGGGTCTGGGAAGAGAGGTGTGCCGGGTGCGGCACCTGCGCCATCCACCTGTTTGGCGGACTTTGCCCCATTGCAAGATGCGCCAAAAGCCTTCTCCACGGACCCTGCGGCGGATCATCCAAGGGCGTGTGCGAGGTTAATGCAGATACCGAGTGCATCTGGGATTCCATTGTTAGAAAAAAAATGGAAGCAGGCCAATTGGAAGATCTCATGGGCGTCAAAGGGTTGAAGGACTGGACAACTGCAAAACACGGGGGACCTCGACGGAGCATCAGGGAAGAGCTGGTTCAGGGAAACATTTAAGACAAGTTTAATCCATATAAGGAGAAACCTTAAAATGAGCGAACTCAAATCAGGCAGTAATCTTGAGAAAGTTCTCAAAGCCGGCCACTTTGCATTTACAGGGGAATGCGGACCACCAAAGGGTGCCAATGTAGAACACTTGAAAGAAAAATTTAAATACTTAAAGGGCAATGTGGATTGCGTGAACTTAACCGACAACCAGACCGCCGTGGTGAGGATGTCTTCTTTGGCAGCTTCCAGCATCATGGTGGGAGAGGGCCTGGAGCCCAATTTTCAGATGGTATGCCGGGACAGAAACAGGCTGGCCATTATGAGTGATATCCTTGGTGCCCATGCTTTGGGTATCCGGAATATGCTCTATCTCTCCGGTGATCACCAGTCCTTTGGAAACCACCCCCAGGCCAAAAATGTCCATGACATTGATTCCATGCAGCTTATAGCCTTGGTCAAAAAGATGCGGGAGGGAAAGTTCATGAATGACGACGACATTGACGTTCCCCCGAAAATGTTTGTGGGAGCCGCCTGTAATCCCTTTGCAGACCCCTATGAATATCGGGTATACAGGCTTGCCAACAAGATCACGGCAGGGGCTGATTTTATCCAGACCCAGTGCATATTCAATATGGAAAAGTTCAGAGATTTCATGAAAAAAACAGTGGACATGGGACTTCACGAAAAATGTTATATCCTGGCCGGGGTAACCCCCATGAAAAATGCAGGCATGGCCAATTTCATGAAAAAATTTGTGCCGGGCATGGATATTCCTGATGAACTGATAAAGCGCCTTAAAGGGGTGGAGAAAAAAGACCAGGCCGAAGAGGGAATTAAATTTGCCCTTGAACAGGTGGAAGAATTCAAGGAGATGGAAGGGGTGGCCGGGGTCCACATGATGGCCATTGAATGGGAGCACATGGTGCCTGAAATTGCCGAACGGGCCGGGGTGTTGCCAAGACCCGTGGTATAGGTTATTAACCCGATATCGGGTTTTGCAATTTTTATGTAAAAACAGGTTGATGCACAAGGGGGCAGGGATATCAGAGGGTGCCCCCTTTGCAATTACTTCAAGGCTCCTTTGGGGCTGATTTCTTTTTTAAAATAGGCAATTTCAGAATAGAATTGGATTTGCAATGGATCACATTTTATTGTACGGTTATTTTAATCGGATGGATCGGAATACCAAATGTGTTCTGGTGATTTTCCAGTTTGCGATAGTTTATGCATAATGTAAACAAAATCAAATGGTATAAGCAATTCGAGATCAATATTGCCTGCTCCAGAGTGTATGGTTTATGAAAAATTTTTTAATTATTTTTTTACTATTCTTTTTTCAATACAACACCACAAATGTTCTTCATGCCAAATCAATTATTAAAGTCGGAATTTACGATAATGAACCTTTGATATACACTGATGCAGATGGTAATGGCAAAGGCTTCTTTGCTGAGATAATAGAATATATTGCCGAACAGGAGAGATTGCAGATTGAATATGTGCCGGGAACCTGGCAGCAATGCCTTTC
>DAOWDR010000701.1 GCA_030638935.1 Desulfobacteraceae bacterium
ATGCTCCTAAAAAAATATAATAATGTGGTAAGGTATAATGTATTCTTTTGTAACAATCAAGCACCTGGCATTTAGAACCCTGTGGTATAGGAGAATCTGATTCTTTTCTTCAGGGTTTTCCGTTGTTCTTTTTGTCCTGGGAGTGTCCTGGCTTTTTTGGGGGTGTTACTAGTGATAAATTAAGTAAATATAATTTTTTTGAATTTAATGAGTTGACATTAAATTTTATTCAGGGTAATTTTTTTTAAATTTATTTATACAATGGCGTGTAACTAAATTAACGAAACAGACAAAGGCGTCTATTCCGGCACGATCTCCGGAAAGACGCCTTTTTGCGTTTTCACGGGCGGTCTAAGAAAATTTTTATTTTGGATATAATGAACTATAATGTGCGAGGAGAGAAGAAAACATGGAAATGAGATTTTCAAAGTCAAATGATGCTCTTGGAACAAAAAATCGTGGAAATGCCTGTGAATCAAGCCTGTGTACATTGTGCCGGGCAGATTGCAAGGGGAAATGTGAAACCTGGCTGTCCAGCATGGTGGGTCGAAAACTCTTGTATCCGAGAAGTTTTGGCCTTGTAACAGCCGGTGCCAATAATACCAGTCATGTGGGCGTTTCCTACAATTCCCTGAGGATCCAGGGGTATGCCTACGGTGCCCAGGGCCTGACCGGGGGGCTGACCTCCAGTGCAGATGACTGCATCTTCCCCAATGTCAGCCTTGAAACCGAATTTGGAAAACGCAGGAAGACTAAGATTCGCATGCCGCTGATGACCGGTGCTCTTGGATCTACTTTTATTGCGGAAAAATATTGGGACTCCTTTGCCATTGGCGGTGCCCTAATCGGCATCCCCGTTGTTATCGGAGAAAATGTGGTGGGGGTTGACAAAAATTCCGAGATCAGAGGTGGCGAAACCAAACAGGGTAAGATTAAAAGCGCACCTGAACTGGATCGCAGGATTGAGACCTATTTAAGATATTTTGACGGGTATGGCGCTATTATTGTCCAGCTCAATGTTGAGGATACCCGGAACGGGGTGGCGGAATATGTGGTGGACAAATATGGGGACAAGTGCATCATTGAACTCAAGTGGGGACAGGGTGCTAAAAATATCGGCGGCGAAATCCAGGTAAGAAGCCTGGAATATGCCATGTTCCTGAAAAAGCGCGGATATGTGGTTGATCCTGATCCATCCCTTCCCGAAGTCCAGCAGGGTTTTGAACAGGGGGCCATTAAATCTTTTGCCCGCCATAGCCGCCTAGGGGGAACAAACCTGCCCACCGTGGCCCATGTCCAGGAAGATTTCATGAATAGCGTGGAATACCTTCGGGGATTGGGGTTTGAGAGAATTACATTGAAAACCGGTTCCTACGGCATGGAAGAATTGGCCATGGCCATTAAATTTGCCACGGACGCAGACCTGGATCTTCTGACCATTGACGGTTCCGGCGGCGGCACCGGTATGAGTCCCTGGAATATGATGCAAAGCTGGGGGGTTCCCTCAATCAACCTCCATGCAAAGGCCCATGAATATGCCAGCATCCTCTCGGCCAAGGGAAAAAATGTGGTGGATATGTCCTTTGCCGGCGGTTTTGCCCTGGAGGATCATGTTTTCAAAGGCCTTGCATTGGGGGCTCCATATACCAAGCTCATCTGCATGGGCCGGGGCATCATGATTCCGGGATTTTTAGGTGCCAATATTGAAGGGGCTATTTACCCGGAAAGAAGGGCTGCAGTGAACGGCAACTGGAATGAATTGCCTAAGACCGTCCTGGAAGTGGGGAAAACAGCAGACGAAATTTTTGCCGGCTACCATGATCTGGCTGACAAAATCGGTAAGGATGAGATGAAAAAAATTCCCTATGGCGCCATAGGCTTTTACACCCTGGCAGACAAACTTGGGTGCGGGCTGCAGCAGCTCATGGCCGGTGCAAGAAAGTTTTCCCTGGATCAGATTACCCGGCATGAAATTTTTTCAGGTAATAGGGAAACCGCCCAGGAAACAGGCATTCCCCATGTTACAGATGTGAATAATGAGAGCGCTAAAAAAATACTGAACTCCTAGAATTTTCTTTGTTCAAGCCAGGCAAGGTCCTGTACCAATAGGTGCAGGGCCCTGTCTTTTTTTGGGAGATTTACCTGATTTTTAACCAGTGCAGCACGGCTGTTTCCTTGCCTGTATTGTGCCATTTTTCCGGTAGAGTGGTTTTTAAATAAATGGTATCCCCGGGTTTTAGTTCATGGATCTGGTTTTCGTAGGTTGCTGTCAGGTTTCCTGACAGAAGGTAGCCCATTTCTTCTCCCTTGTGGGTGAAAAAATGGGAAGATATCTTTTTTTTCGGGAAAATTTTTACAAGGAAACTGTCTACCGGGCCATCCATGTCCAAAGGCGTCAACTGGGTGATCTCAATGCTGTTTTTTTCCAAATTCCGGTCCTTGATTATAGTGGCTTTTGCCCTTGGAAAAATGGTTTTTACCCGGGCAATGCCGCTCTTGAAAAAAGAGGCCACATCCACACAAAGATTTTCTGAAATTCGATACAATGCCGGCAGGGAAGGAAATACCTGGTTGCTTTCAATTTGTGAAATATTACTGGGGGTTACCCCCACAAGATGGGATAACTCTTTTTGTGACATACCTTGTTTCTGCCTAAAGGTTTTGATGGAAGCACCTAGGTTATAGTGCTCACTTACCCTTTGGTTTCCCTCGAAAATCAGCTCCCCGCAGTCCCAGGTGTAGGGATGGGATAAGCCCATTGCCTTGGGGTATCTTTTTTCCGCTTTAAGGATTTTAATTTTTGACCGGCCCTGGTCCATGGAAAGGTCAATGGCCACCTGGGCCACCTGGTTTATATGGGCTTTGAGTTTGCTTGAATGGGCATTTTTTTCAATAATCCAATAGGCAATGGTATCCATTTCATAGAGTTTGGGACAGGAATGGGAATAGAATTTTAAAATATGCTCTTCTCCCTCCCAAAGGTCCTGCATGCCAGTCAGGCTCTCCATGACAAACCTGACATCGCCTGTGAGTTTTTTGTGCAGGTTGTAAATGGCATCAAAAACCGCCTCCGGATTCCAGGGCTCAGTAACCTTTATTACCTGGTAGGGCCATTGGGCACCGTCTTTTTCATAAAATTTGTTAAACACATCGGCCTTGTCACCCTTGCCGTTGGTAAAGCAGTCCAGGATGGTCAATTGTTGATTTTCAGCTAATTCGCCCAGGGTTTCAATCAGATTTTTCGGAGATCGGTCAAAACTGACATAAACAACTGACTTTAATTTTTTTTGGGATTCATTTATGAACTGGAGACAGAATTCAGATGCCAGGCTCCCGGCATCGTCATACCAGATCACATTATCCCCGATAAAAAGTCCGTTGAGTAACCTGTCCAGCCCTGACATCCCAGATGAAACCTGTTTTTTTTTGATCGCCATGCCCTGTTCCTTATAAGATTTTTATAGGGGAGTTCCCCTTGCCTCAAAAGGCAGGAAAATAATCCGTACAAAAAAGTCAGAGTAGAGGAATTCATAAAAAGTGTCAACTTTTGGCAGCAACTCTGGATATTTGCATATGTTTGATACCCAATGGTGAGATAAAACTTTTTTCGTACCGGTTGCAAAAGATAGGGTGTTGACATTCCCCCGGGCATCGTTAGTTTTTAAATATGGATTCCATTGGCATTTAGGGGCATATTATAAAACCTAAGCAGAGGAGATAAGACCATGACGAAAAATTCAGAAAAAAAAATACTGTGATGCAGAAGATCAAAGGAAAATTGTAGAAAAAATGAGTGACTGCGATAAAACATCGACCTCTGATAAAGATCTCAATGAATGCTATACCAAAATCATTAAAGAGGATGAGGGGTGTATGTCGTCCTAGAAATTGGGTGTGGGCCGTTACCATAATCTTGTGCAGGTCTTAAACCATTTGTTCCACTGGATATTTCAAATTCTATGACTGGTTAATGGACAAGTTTTGTATAAATAAGGAATATAAGAATGAACACAATTAATTCCGAGACAAATGCATTTTTATTTCAACTCTATTCCATGGCCCAGGGGGATCCCCTGGTCCAGGTGTCCATGTACGAGGCGGGCCAGGTTCTGGGGCTGGAAAAAGCAGAAGCCGGGGCACTGGCCCAAACCCTTTTTAGTGATGGCCATGCTGAATTGAAAACCCTTGCCGGCGGCATTTGTATTACCCGCCAGGGACTCAAGGCCCTGGACATTGATTATAAGGGAGATGAAGACCTGCAGTTAGGAAGCGGTCCTGTTCTGGAAACCCGGGGAAAAGAATCCCTGGAGAAAATTCTGGGAGAAATAAAGGAGTTCATTGGAGGGGGAGGCAAACCCTATTTGCAATTGGAGGAAATTGTGATGGATATAAAAACCATTGAGATCCAGATGGTGTCGCCCCATCCCAAAACAGGGATCATCCGGGAAGTATTGAAATCCATGGCACTGGGACTTCCTGAAAATGAGGATCTAAAAGGGAAATTGGATGCACTGGCTGCATCCTAACTCCTAAATTGAATTGGTCGGGTGATTTCAATGTATTGACTTGAATTTCACTGGAGTGTATTTTATTTCCCGTAACCTGATATCCATACCAGAGGGGAAAGCATGTCCGAGGATAGAAAAGCATGGGAAAAAAAGCAGCGTGAAAACCGAATCATTGATATGGCCCAGGATATATTTTTCAAAAATGGATATGAATTTACCACCATCATTGAGATAGCAAAGGCATCCGGGTATAACAAACGTTCCATCTATCTTTATTTTAAAGACAAGGAAGACATTTTTCTGGCCGTGGTGTTAAGGGGCCTTACCCAATTGCATGGGATATTGGAGGCTGCTTCCAAGGACCAGAGCATCCAGGGCCTTGGAAAAGCATTTTTTGATTTTTCCCTGGATCATCCAGACTATTTAAAGCTGATCATGGTCTATGAGGCAAATACCTGTGTGTATAATCCCGGGACCTTAAAAAATGCAGCGCCGGGATCACATAAGCATCTTTGCCAGCAAAAAACAGACTCTATAGCCGAGCTGATCACCCGGCTCATTGCAACGGGGATTGAAAATGAAAGTATCAAAACCAGCCTTGAGCCTGGTCAATTGATGCTTCTGCTCTGGGGCCAGATCTTTGGCGTCATGCAGATTATCCTCATGCGCCAGGCCCACTTTCAGGAAACTTACAATATCAGCTATGAAGACCTTTTTGCAGCCTTCATGGATATGGCCGGCCTGGCATTGTCGGGCGTTGGTCCGTCATAAATTAGTTTTTAAATCTTAAAAATAGCCTGGCTATTTTTTTCAATAAATCCACCATCTTGCCAAAAGGGCCATACATATCCCGCATCATTTTTAATACATTCTTTTTGACCATTCCCCTGAAGGGAACCTTTGATGCCATCCCATAGGTGGCAGCTCCTCCCTGGAGGGACAACTTTGGACTGGCCTGCACATATTCAAGGGATTTTTTCAGGTCATCAAGGTATTGGGTCATAACTTTCCTGTGCAAAGGTGTGACCATGGCATGGGACATTCGGGTTTTTGCTGGCGGTCAATGTGCCATCCTTTTTTCTCCATCTGGTCCCCTAGGGCATAGATGTTTATTTTTTTGGAAGTGGATTTATAGGCAACAAGGCTCATCTCGGGTTTCCCAACAATCTCAAGCCCTTCAATCGCTCCAATCCCTTTTATCAGTTCTTTGGTGGTATCCATAATCTTTTTTCCATTTTTATAATCCGGATCATTTTTCCCAAAACCCTTCATTCCTTCAAGAACCGCTTTCCCGGGGATCAGGCCTTGAAAATATCAGAAAATTGACCTTTATCCATGGCATGGACCTGATCTGCCAGGGAAGACAATTCAAGGTAATTGTCTTTTTTGTCAGGGGTTGGATAGCGGAGATTGTATTGCCTGAACCTCCAGAAAGAAGCTGCCACGGCAGCATATTCCATGAATATTTTTAATTGTTTTTTTTCAGCATCGCCCAGGGGACAGACTTGCTGATATCCAGCCACAAGCTGTTTCACCCGGTCCATGGAGAAAGTTTGGCTTTTGGCGCAGCACCCCACAGCAGCCATGCCTAGGTCATAGAGCTTGTAGTAGATGCAGGCCTCTTCAAAATCCAGGATGGCAACAAGTGATTGGTCTGAAAATAGCAGGTTGTCCCAAAAAATATCCCCATGGATAAATCCCTTGTCCATGGTCGGGTCAATGGCGGTTTCTAAAAATTTCTTTTTTTCCCGCAGCCAGTCAACATAGGGGTGGTTGCCATCAAAAATTTCATTAAAGGTTTTCAGCCCATAGGGAAATTGTTTGGGCAGGCCCTGGGGCGCTTCCAGGCCATGGAGCTTTGCCATGGCCTGACCCACCTGGACAAGCATCCTAGGAGAAAGGTTGGAGCAGACTTCCCCGGCTAAAAATTCTTTAATATAAACCGGTTTGCCCCCATGGAGGATGAAGGATTTTTTGCTTTGGGTTCTGACCAGGCGGGTGGCGGGAAATCCCTGGGCCTCAAGATGGCTTAGAACCCTGGTCAGACATTGGATTTCCTCCTGGTTTTTTTCATCACACACCGACAGGGTAAACAGGCCTGTTTTGGTTGAAATTTTTACGCTGGAGTTGGCCTGACCTCCGTCCAGGGGAGTCATGGATTCAAATTCTCCCAGGTCATATCCGGCAATCAACTTTTTTACGATTTTGATGGTAAGTTTTGTATAATCAGCCATGGTTGTTCCCCTTTTTTGCCTCTTCTTCCATTGCCTGGACCAGGGCAAATTCCAGGTGCTCACAGTCACAGATCCTAAGTTTCTGGCATGCCCCATTGATGAGGGAGGGGTGAAAGGCCTGGGGCGGAAGATCCCGGCCCAGGGCCTTGGTTATTATCTTCGGGAATTTGGCTGGATGGGCCGTGGCAAGGCAGATGATTTTGGTG
>DAOWDR010000191.1 GCA_030638935.1 Desulfobacteraceae bacterium
GCTGCGAATCGATCCGAGCCGGGCTGTCGGGCGATCCGTCGCGCGCCCAGTTCCGAATCGCGTCCGCCGTGATCACCAGGTCGCGCTTCACAAGTTGCGTAAGTGGTTCAATGATGCCTTCGCTGAGGATGGTGACGTTTTAAATCGTCCTGGGCATTTTTCATTTTTAACAGGGAAGTGGTTCTTGCCTTTAGTTCCGTCATATCAACGGGTTTGGAGATAAAATCATTTGCCCCGACTTCTACGGCTCGAATCCTGTCTTCACGACTGCTGAGACCGGTAACCATGATGATGGGTATATCCTTGTACTCAGTTTGTTTGCGTACTGATTGTACGACTTCAAACCCGTCCATCCCCGGCATGAGGATATCCAGCAATATTAAATCAATATCAAATACAAGCTTTGATAATGCTTCAAAGCCGTCACTGGCAGTTTCTATTTCATATCCAAGTTCTTCGAGCATTGTTGCCAGCATTTGCCTGACGCTGTCATTATCGTCTACAACCAAGATCCGGCTTTTTTTTCCCATTGTTTTTATTCCCAATTAAAATAGTGAATTAAAATAATATGGAGTTCCATCGTATAAAAAATTGGTCTGTTGAAATCGTAACGGATAGATTTATCTATTCCTGATGAATTCTATTCTATCAAACCTTGCTTTAAAGTCAAACGCCCTTTTTTTTAGGATTAGTTCTTTTTTAACCTTACCAGATTAAAATCTGCCAGAATTGTATATAGGCAGGGAACCACCACCAGGATCAGCAGGGTGGACATGAGCAGGCCAAACACAATTGAGCAGGCCAGGGGAATCAGGATCTGGGCCTGCATGGATCTTTCCGAAAGAAGGGGAAAAAGGCCTGCGATGGTTGTTACCGAGGTCAGCAGAACTGCCCTGAATCGTTCCCTTGAAGCCAATTTTCCTGCCTGGGCCACGCTCTCCCCCCTTTCCGTGTGCAGCTTGACAAAACCGACCAAAAGGATGGAATCATTAACCACAATACCGGCCAGGGAAACAAATCCCAGGAGACTTGGCATTGAAAGATCAAGCCCCATGATCATATGGCCTGCGACAACGCCTATGAATGCAAAGGGGATGCTCACCATGATCACCAAAGGTTCCTGAAAGGATCTGAACTGGAAGCTTAAGAGGCAGAATATCCCAAAAATTCCTATTCCCATGGCTTTTGCCATGCCGCCCATGGATGTTTTCATCTCCTTTGCCTGGCCTTCCATTTCAAGGCTGATATTGGGAAATTCTTTTTTTAATTTTGGGATAAACTTATTTTTGGTATCAAGGATAATTTCCCTGGAATTGGCAACCCTGGTATCCACATCCCCGGTGACAGTGGCGGTCCTTTGGGCATTCACCCTCTTTATTCCGGCATACCCCCGGCCCGGGGTAATGGATGCCACGGTTTTTAATGGAATCCGCTGTCCATTGCTGTCCATGAGGTAGAAATTTTCAAGGTTGGAAATGCTTTGCCTGTCAGAACCGGCAATCTTAAGGTTTACCTCATAGGACTGGTCCCTGACAATGATCTCGCTGGCAGTACTTCCGTAAAAGGCTGCCCTGAGCTGTTGCGAAACACTCCTGGCATCAAATCCCTTGGCTTTTGCCCCTTTTTTAAGCTTTACCTGGATTTCGGGTTTGCCCGGGCGCAGATCATCGTAAAGATCAGAGACTCCTTTGTATCCGTAGAGCCAGTCGATTAGCTTTGTGGATGCCAGTTTTAAATTATCCAGGTTATTTCCCTTAAGCCTGATTTCAATGGGAAGGCCGCCGGGACCAATGGTGGGTTCTTTGTAAGCAATGGCAATGGCATCCGGGATATCTCCTGTCAGGGTCCGCCATTTGGAAATTATATCTTCCATGGTGCCGGATCTGATTTCAGCATTGAGTAAATCCAATGAAACCGTGGCCACATGGGGACCGATTTCCCCTGCATCGGCATTTATATTATACATGGCGGTTATGTGCTGGACCAGATCGGCATTACCTGGTTGTAACAAGGAGGGTTCATCATTCATCAGATTGGCTGCATTGACAAATTTATCCACATAAATTTGGGTTCTTTTGAGTGGGGTTCCCTGGGGGAAAAGTATCCTGGCCTGGAGCACATCACCTTCTATGTCCGGAAAAGCCTTGACCTTCAGATGCCCGCCCACAATCATTGAGATGGCGGCAATAAAGGCAAAAACAACCAGCCCCATAAAAAGATACCTGTAATTGACGGCCAGATCAACAAATTTTCCCAAAAGCTTTTCCCGGGTCCAGTCCATACCTTTGTCAAGCATTTGGCGGAACCTTGGCTTGGGTCTGTCTTTGCCGTGGTTTTTCAGGGAATGGGATAAATGGTTGGGGAGAATGAAAAAAGCTTCCACAAGACTGACACTAAGGGTCAGGATCAGGATCACTGGGATAACGTAGAGAACCTTGCCTATATCACCTTTCATGCCAAAAGCCAGGGCACCGAAAATAAAAAGGGTGGTTAAAAATGAAGAAAATACACCGGCCGATACTTCAAAAATACCGTCAACCGTTGCGTTGAAACTATTTTTTCCTTTTTCCAGATGGGCGGCAATGTTTTCGGCAATGACAATGGCATCATCCATGAGGAGGCCAAGTCCTATCAGGAGCCCGACCATGGAAAGCATGTTCAAGGACAGCCCTATGTGTTTTAAGAAGAAAAAGGTCAGTAAAAAGGAGACAGGCAGGCCCATGGCCACCCAAAATGAAAAATTAAAGGGGAAAAAAAGAAGCATGGCTAAAAAGACAAGGATCAGTCCCTGAATTCCGTTCTTGGTCAGCATCTGGAGCCGGTCCCTGACCACCTTGGAAATATTTTGGGTAATTGAAAAAGAGACACCTGAAGGGGCCTGGGACTGCTCTTTTTCAAAAAAAATTGTTATTGCATCCAGAATTTTCAAGGAATCCTCAGACTTGGATTTATTGATCTGGAGCAGGCCGGCCCGTTTGCCGTCAAACAAAATTTTATTTTCCTCATTCTTGAACCCGTCGGATATCCTGGCAATATCCCCCAGCTGGATTTCCAACCCTGTGTCCCTGGAAACCACAATGAGTTTTTCCAGTTCCTGGATGGTTTTTCTTTCTTCGGTAAAACGGATCAATATGTCCGAGTCCCTTGTTTCCAGGCTACCGGCAGGAAGATCCAGGCTCTGGGAGGATACAGCCCTTTCTATATCAGTCACGGAAAGACCCATGCGCATCATATTGTAAAGGGGAATTTCAATTAAAAATTCATGGTCTGAAAAGCCTAGGATTTCCACTTGGGAAACCTGGTCAATGGCCTTGAGCCGGTCCTTGAGTTGCTCACAATAAAATTTTAAATGTATGGGACTCATTGGGCCTGTAACCGCCACAGACACGACAGGATCAGTCCTGTTCATCCGTTTGACAATCACATTTTCCACTTGTTCCGGAAAATCATTGATGGCTTCCACTTCTGTCTTGATATCATTGAAAAACTCGATGATATTTTGGCCTTCCTTCATTTCCACCACAACAATACCCTGGTTTTCCATGGCCGTGCTTCTGACCTCAAGCACATTGGTCACACTGTCAATGGCATCTTCAACCCGCTGGCAAACAGAAGCTTCAACATCTTCCGCCGTGGCTCCGGGGTAGCTTATTGAGACTTCAACCGCATTTATGGAAAAATCGGGAAAGGTTTCGCGTTTGATATCTGTAACCGAAATAAGTCCCAGGGCTATAAACATTAGCATGAGCAGATTGGAAGCCGTGGGATGGTCACACATGAAGGAGATCATCCCCTTAAATGGATTCATCTTACAATGCCTCCCCAATGGCCATGCGTTTTAGCCTGTCTGCCGTATCATTGGCCAGAACCGGTTTAAGCTTCATCCCTTCAACAGCAGGAATAAGGTCGCTGAGCACAAGGGTCTCCCCAGGGGCAATTCCAGTGGAAAGCACAGTTATATCCTCCATCTGGAATTCAATTGCAGCAGGTCTTATTTCAAGTTTGTTTTCAGGTGTACAAATATAGATATTTCCTTCATGGACAGCCCCCCTGGGGATGACAAACCGGTCCGGAAGCGAACGTCCCCTGAGTTCAACTTCCACATACATGTTGGTGACCAGGGGCGGGCGTACTCCAGGAAGCACATTGTCATAGGGATTGTCCACGGTGACATAGATCGTAAGAGCACCGGTCTTAAGGTCCATTGATTCACTGGTTCTCGAAAACATGGCATCCCATTCAATTTTTTTGTCCCCATCCATGGGGAGCCTTACCTTTGCCGTTATATCAATGGCCCTTCTAAGGGTTTCAATGTCTGTTTTATCTGGAAAAA
>DAOWDR010000274.1 GCA_030638935.1 Desulfobacteraceae bacterium
ATGATGCCCATGGGGATGAGTTTACAGGGACAAAAAAATATCATTTAAAAAATATTCTCATGGAGAATGAAGAAGATATAGAGTCGGTTGAAAAAAAAATAGGGAAAAGCCTTTCCTTTGACCAATTGGCAAAAAAATATTCAACTGCAACCAATGCCCCTGAAGGAGGGGATCTGGGTGTCTTTGATATAAATAATTTTAGTGAAAATATAAAACTCAGTTTGCAGGTTCTGGGAAAAGGGGATCATACCCCTATCCTCGAGACAGGGCAGGGATACCAGATTCTCTTTGTTGAAGAGGTTCTTATGGAAGGCAATAAAACCCTTGAACAGGCCAAAGATCAGATCCAGAATGTTTTATACAGAGAAAAAGCGGAAAAACGGTTTGGGGAATGGATTGAGTCATTAAAGAAACAAGCCCATATAAAAATCATGCTCTGAATGGCCCTTATCCAACTAACAGGGGAAAACAATGCGAAATGAACAAATACAGATTCTGATCGTCAGCCTGAAAAGGCTGTTGAGACGTGGGGCAACCAGACAATTGATAAATATTATCAATAAAACCCATATGGCGGATCTGTCCATTGTTTTCAAGGAGCTTTCAAGCCTTAACCGGGAAAAATTGTTCCAGCTTATTTCCGACCCTGAGCAAATCGGCATTCTTTTTTCAAAATTAGACGAGTCCATCTTTCTTGAATTTGTGAAAACAGTAGAGTTTGAGCAATTGGTAGTGATTTTTGATCACATGCCTTCGGATGATGCAGCTGAACTTTTAGGTCTTCTGGAGGAGGAATTATCCGACCGGATTCTTGCCAAGATGCAGAAAGAAGAGTCTGACAATGTTGAGCAGTTGATGAGTTATGGGGATGATACTGCCGGCAGCCTCATGGTCACTGATTTTATTGCCCTGGAAGAAGATGTCACGGCCAAACAGGTCATTGAATCATTGCAGAATAAATATCTTGATGTTGAAATGCCCTTTTACATCTATGTCATTGATGACTATGGTAATCTGGTGGGGGTCAGTTCTTTGCGGCAACTTGTGGTGGTTCATCCGGACAAACCCTTAAAAGAGTTCATGGCCACCGATCTTGTCTCTGTAAAAACATATACCGACCGTGAAGAAGTGGCACGACTTGTATCCCGATATGATTATCTGGCAGTGCCTGTGGTGGATGATGACAATAGAATCCTGGGCATTGTGACAGTGGATGATGTCATTGACATTCTCCATGAAGCCGCCACTGAAGATATGTTGAAAATGGCCGGTGTCGGAGATGAATATGTGGAAACCCAAACCATTATCAAGGGTACCAGAATCAGGCTTCCATGGTTGTTTGCAAGTTGTCTTGGCGGGGTGGCTGCTTTTTTTATCATTGGCGGGTTTGAAGACAGTTTGGTGAAATTTACGGGGCTTGCCGCCTTTATTCCCGTGATCATGGGCATGGGGGGAAATATCGGAACCCAGAGTTCCACCATCGTGGTCCGGGGAATTGCCATGGGCCGGATCAATATTCAGGATTTTTCCAAGGTTGTGTCAAAGGAATTGGCTGTGGGATTGATTCTCGGGGTGACCTACGGCACCTTCATCGGGCTTGTGGCAAAATTTGCCTATGCAGGTGAGCCTTTTTCCTGGGCTCTGTCCGTCTCCGTGGGGCTTGCTATTCTTGTCTCCATGTCGGTGGCAGCTCTGGTGGGATCAGCCGTGCCCCTGATTTTTGAGCGGCTTCACATAGATCCTGCCGTGGCCACGGGCCCCTTTGTCACAACTTCCATCGATATTGTCAGTGTGTATTGCTATTTTATGATCGCAAAACTGCTTCTCGGCCTTTAGGGGTAGAATGTCGGATTTTTTTACAGATGCCATTTTATTGCGTAAAATCGAATACGGAGATCATGATTATATTATCACTTTTTTGACCCGGTCCAGGGGAAAAATATCCGTGATCGCCAAAAATGCCAAAAAAAGTGTGAGAAGGTTTTCAGGCGCTCTTGATCTGTTTTCAGTCAACCATATCCAATGTACTTTTCCAAAAAAAAATAAAGATGGTTTGACCATCCTTGCCCAGACCGACCTTGAAAACGGGTTTGCCAATATCCGGTATGATGTCTTTAAGACAACCTATGCCTGTTATTGGGTAGAACTTGTATACCTCTGGCTTGAAGAGGAGAAAAAGCAGACACGGCTGTATGATTTGCTCTATTTTGTCCTTGATATGCTGAACCGGTCTGATATCAAAATGGAGGTCTTAAGTCTTTTGTTTCAGATTCGTTTTATGGGTCTTTCCGGATTTAGTCCGAACATTGAATCCTGTGAAAATTGCGACACCCTGGTGGACGATATTCAAGAAAAGAGCATCTGGTTTGATTTTAAGGAGGGCAAAATTATCTGCCACAATTGCCGCAAAAAAAAACCGGGATCAGGTTCAGGATATGGCATGCCAGTGTCAAAGGGAACCCTAAAACAACTATTCTGGATCAACACGACGGATATTCAAAGGGCGGACCGGATTAAATCCTCTCTTTTTGCCATAAAGGAGGGAGAAATTTTATTGGAATCATTTATCCCCTTCCATATCGGGCGGGAGTTTAAGAGTTTAAAATTTTTAAGACAATTGAGACAGGAACAATGAATTTTACCAGGATTTTGGAAAAAAAACCAATTGAAGCATCTGTTCCCTGCCGGGTGGACCTTGGCGGTACCCTGGATATTTCTACTTTTTATCTGGCCATGGCCCACCTGAAACCTGCCAGTTTTAATATTGCCCTTAATATGCGTACCTTTGTAACCCTTTCTCCATGGACAAAGGGCAGGATACGGATATCCTCCCGGGGGTTTGAGGCCATGGAGTTTGACCGGGATCGGGTGAGGTTTGACCATCCCATGGGGCTGATGTTTGCAGTGGCACGCTTTTTTAATGCCCATGGGGTCCATATTCAGATTAACTCCACCTCTCCCCCAAAGAGTGCCCTGGGCGGATCTTCCTGTGCAGCCGCTGCCATTATCGCAGCATTTTATGAGGCCCTTGGACAACAAATCATTCCTGAGAAAGTGGTATGGCTGGCCCATTATATTGAATCAAGTGTGGCAGGCGTTCCCTGCGGGATTCAGGATCAGGCCGCCGCAGCCTTTGGCGGGGTAAACCTGTGGGAATGGCAAATGGGGGAAAGGGGGCCTAAATTTAAAAAGGTACCGGTTTTTGAAGAAATCAGTGATCTCAATGAATTAAATGATCATCTGCTTGTTGCCTATTGCGGTATTCCCCATGTTTCAAAAGATATTAATAAACAATGGGTTGACTCTTTTATCCGGGGGGAAACCACAGGCATTTTTGAAAAAATTGTGGGAATTACAAAAGAATTTTATAGTGCTGTAAAAACCAAAAACTTCGGCCTGGCAGGGGAATTGATGGTCAAAGAGACCAAATTGAGACTTGAAATGACCCCCGGGGTCCTTGACAATACAGGCAAAAAGTTGTTTGAAAGAGCTGTGGCATTAAATTGCGGTGCCCGGTTTACCGGGGCCGGCGGGGGCGGGTGCCTCTGGGCAATTGGAGAAAAAGACAAGATTTCTGATTTGGCACATGCCTGGCACCAATTGCTATCACCTGTTGAAGACGCAAAAATTCTTGACACAGCGATAGATAAAAACGGTATGTTGATTTAAACTTACAATTTTAGATTAAGACGGGAGTAACATGAATTTTCAAGATGTTATCTTAAACCTGAACAAATTCTGGGCAGAAAAGGGCTGTGTCCTGATACAATCCTATGACATGGAAGTGGGTGCAGGCACATTTCACCCCACAACTCTGTTAAAAGCCCTTGGCCCGGAACCCTGGAAGGTGGCCTATGTGCAGCCGTCAAGAAGGCCAACCGACGGTCGGTACGGGGAAAATCCCAACCGGCTTCAGCATTATTATCAATACCAGGTCATTTTGAAACCCTCTCCCCCAAATATTCAGCAATTGTATCTGGACTCTTTAAAAGTGCTGGGGGTTGACCCCATGGAACACGATATACGATTTGTGGAGGATGACTGGGAATCACCGACCCTGGGAGCTTCAGGTCTTGGCTGGGAAGTGTGTCTGGACGGCATGGAAGTCAGCCAGTTCACCTA
>DAOWDR010000073.1 GCA_030638935.1 Desulfobacteraceae bacterium
GGAATGGTATCCATGGGTTCCCCACCTGGCCTGGTTTACGTCTCCCTGGCTCACATGGGTGGGGTTGCCTGTTGAGGGGCCGCCTCTTTGAACATTGGCGATGACACAGGGAATTTCTGCCATGCAGGCATAGCCCAGGGCTTCCTGTTTCAGGGAAAATCCCGGACCTGATGTGGCGGTCATTACTTTGTTTCCGGTAAGGGAAGCTCCAATTATGGCGCCCATGGATGCGATTTCATCTTCCATCTGGATGAATTTTCCGCCTATCCTGGGAAGCCTTTCTGCAAGATGCTCCATGATTTCAGTGGATGGGGTAATGGGGTAACCTGCGAAAAAATTGAGTCCGGCATAGAGAGCCCCCTCAACACAGGCTTCATTTCCCTGAACAAACCTGATATTATTCTTGTTAGTCATTTTCCCCTTCCTGCTCGTTTATGATTTGTATTGCTAAATCGGGGCATCGGAGTTCGCAAAGCTTACAGGCTATGCAGTCCTCCGGTCGTACGGCTTCCACCTTTCCGTTCCTGTCAAGCTCAAGTACTTTTTTGGGACAGAAATGAACGCAGATACCACACCCTTTACACCATTCTTTGTCAATTACATGTGTGACTGATTTGCCTTTTCCCATAATATCCTCTTAATAGATAAACCTATCCAAATTTAAGGCTTTCACTATGCGATTTGAATTCGTATGTCAAGGATTACCGACATTAAAAATGAATGAAATTCATTATTGTTTGTTCATCTAAAAAAAGCAAGACAAAAAAAGAACTTATAATCTTAAGCAATAGGGATTTACCCTATAAAAGTGTCATGGTATAAGAGTTGTATGAAGCCAATTAAAGATAAGCTGGTCAGTGTCATAATTCCCACATTTAATCGGGCCTGGGCCTTAGAAAGTGCAATTGATTCGGTTTTGGCCCAGGATTATAATTCAATTGAAATTATCGTCATTGATGACGGATCAACAGATAATACCCAGGATCTTCTGAAAGGTTACAAGAATAAAATTCAGGTTTTAACCCAGGAAAATCGTGGGGTGAGCGCCGCACGGAATTTTGGAATTAAAAGCAGCCATGGAGAGTTTATTGCGCTTCTGGACTCCGACGATGCCTGGGAACCCAATAAAATTTCCTGCCAGATCGCTTTTTTTGAACAGAATCCTAATGCCCTCATATGCCAGACAGAAGAGATCTGGATACGGAAAGGCAAGAGGGTTAATCCCAGGGTAAAGCACAAAAAACCATCGGGCATGATTTTTGAACCCTCCCTTCATCTGTGCCTGGTCAGCCCCTCTGCCGTGATGATCCGTAAAAAACTCTTTAAATTAAAAGGGTATTTTAATGAAGAGTTTCCAGTGTGCGAAGATTATGATTTTTGGTTGCGCATTTCTACAGACCATCCAATTTTTTTAGTTGATACCCCCTGCACCATAAAGCACGGAGGTCATGGTGATCAATTGTCGGCCCATCATTCCCAGGATAAATACCGAATTGATTCAATTGTTAGTTTGATTAAATCCAAAAGCCTTTCCAGAGAACAGGAAAAAATGGCTGCAAAGGTTTTGGAAAAAAAATGCCGGATTTACGGCAATGGCTGTCTTAAAAGGCAGCGTAATGAAGAGGGACGATATTATCTTGGATTGTATCAATCTGTTTTTGGGGCTGGTTTATAAATCTGAGACACTCATCTCGTGAAAGGATAGCCCGTCTTCCGTAAGGGCAGTCTCCTGGATCTTGCACCGGGACAGATCTTCTCTTATGGTAATTGAGGCATTGGGTCCCTGGATTGTGGTGTCCTGGATGATTTTTCCATTGATAAGCACCTGGGGAAGGGGGAGGGTTTTAGCGTCAAACTCTTTAAACCCTTTTTTTTCAAGGACATGCTTTTTGTTCTGTTCCTCAATATTATTTATTTGTTCTTTTTGTTGATTTATCTGCTTGGCATAGAGGTCCTGGGTTTCAAATATTTTGTTTAATTCCTGTTCTGCCTGTTCTGCTGTTTCAGTTAATTTTTTTATTTGAATGGAGGCTTTTTGTATGCCTGCCGTATCATTTGCCTTTTTTAAATCAGGAATGGTTTGCTTTAGTTCCTTAATTTCGTTCTGGGCTTTGTCCTGGATTTGGGCTTTTTGGGTGATCTGTTCATAAAGTTCCTGGTCCCGGGTTTCGATCAATTTGATTTTTTCCCTTAGTTCCTGCAATTGGGTCAGGGCTTTTTGGAGCTTGTCTTCAATCTTTTGGGTCATAATCTTTATGTGTTCATCCATGCCGACTTTCAGGATGGCGGGTTTGGATCCAGCCGTTCCGATTTTGCCGGCTTCAATTCCCTGTTTTGCAATGATTTTTGAAGAAATGATATGCCCTGCCGGGTTTTGGCAGGCACCTGAGATCATGATGTCTGAATCAATAATCTCTTTTTGGATGATAAGGTCGCCAAATCCTTTGACACTTGAATTGTTAATAAATTTTGCATGAATATTTCCCACAGAGATGATTTTTGCCTCTGTGATACCGGCCGAGATATTTAAATCTCCGGACAAGTCAATTGCTGCCCCTTCTATTTCCTGGGCCGTGAGACTGATGCCTTTGATGGTGAATCCTTCTTTAATCATCCCCTTGACAATGATATTCCCATTGAAATCAATGTTTCCGGTTTCAAAGTCAACATCGCCCTTTATCATTAATTCAGGATTGACAGTGATATTTCCCATGGCATCCACATGGGGTTGACCGTCCAGGGCCGCATATATTTCAAGCTCGTCTTCACTGGTTTCGGTGCCGGTGCCGGCAATAAAAACCGGGTCCAGGGGCTCTTCAACAAGGATGGGACTGCCAAAGACGTCCATCCCGTTTTTGCCTTCTTTTATTGGCGTTTTCTTTGCCAGGAGGTCTCCTTTATGAACATAGGGAATCCCGCCCCGATCCCTGAAATCAATTGTCCCGTCTCCCTTTATTTTGCCCGGGTTTGTATAATCGTTTTCAAAGTGAAACTTTATATGGCCATCTTCTCCGCAAACCGACTCTTCCCCCCTTGCCACCATCAACTCTTTTTCTTCTGTTTCCATCGCTATCCAGGCTTCAATGGCTTCATCTTCAATGATGCCAAAGGTGATGTCCTGGCTGTGCAAAAAGTCCAGGAGGTTTGAACTAGTGATCCTGCCGGAAAAGTCCATTCCTTTGATTTTTTGAATGGATGCCTTTGTCCTATCCCTTGAGAGTGAAAGTTCAAAATAGGGGTTTAAAGAGGCTTCTTCTCCTTGATTCTCAGCATTTGATTTGCCATGGGAGATGTCAAGGTCTTCTTGGGAAGAAAGGGCTATTTTTATAATTTTTTGGGTAAGATCTGACAGGGCAGCGGCAGCGGTAGAATTATCAGCCGCACCAGCAGTCTCAGCAGTCTCAGCAGAGCCAGCGTCATCTGTCGGCAGCATTGTCGGCGCATTCTTTAAAACAAGGGGTTTGAAGTCAAGGACAACCGGATTCAGGTTTGTTTTTGAAGCAGTGCTGTCAAATACCGCTTTGATATAATCGCAAAGCATAAAAAATTCGTTCTGAAGGGCTTCGGGTGTGACAGGGATATTGTTTTGATCTATTCTGTCCCCAAGGGAGATCTCTTTATTATGCCCCTCTTGTTTGAGTGCTTTTCTCAGGTTGGACTTGTGCATTAGTTTTTTTGCTTTTTTTTCTCCAATGAGTTTTTCACAAGCCTCGTTTTTTTTTTTCAGCTTCTGGGCAATTTGAAACAGCTGCTTGTTCTGGTGGGCTGTTACCCGTTTTAATTTCTGGTGTTCCATGGATACCCGAAATTGTACCAGGCAATTTTTTGCCTGGTTGACAAGGTCTTCATCTTTGAAGGGATAAATGATACAGGAATTAATTCCCCCTTTATTAATGGCTCTTATAACCATGTCAGGTTTGTCCGCCGGTACCATGAGCATTCGCTGGGTCATGGGAGAAAGGGCTTTTGCATTTTTTAATATGTCATCCCCTTCCATCTTTGGTAATTTGAAGCTGGAGATAAACAGGTTAAACTTGGCGGGTTTAGACTCCTTCAGGCGCAAAAGAGCTTGCTTTGAGACGTTTTCGCAATGGACTTCCCATCCTTCCTTGGTCAGGATATTCCTGGCATGGTCTCTTATTGTCTCGTCACCTTCAAGAATGAGGATTTTGGGCTTTGGAGGTTCGGTCATGCGTCCTCCTCTTTACCGGGGAGCGGCATTGATTCCCCTTTTGGGGCTGGCATTTCAAATCCGTTTCTTAGGGACAGGTCATTAAACTCGTTGAACATTGCATTTATGGTTTGTGAAAACAGATCATTGAGCATCTCCTGTCCTTTTTCACCAAGGGGGTCTAAAACAGCCTGTAATTCTTCCATAATAAGGGCCGGGCTTACGGGGGAGGCCGACCCTTTGAGTTGGGTTTCAATGGATAAAATTTCAGTATTAATGGTTTCCAGCTCTTTGCCATGGATTTTTGCCGTTTCCATTAGTTCACAATTTAATTCGTACAACCTGGTGTTTTGTTTTTTTGCAAGGGCAATGAGGTTTTTATTTTCCAGGAAGCGTTCATATTGTCCAATACCGGATCGTATGGCCTTGACCAGTTCGTCGTTGTTCCAGGGCTTTGAAATATACCTCTGGACAGAGCCCCTATTCACGGCATTTATGATGGTCTGTATTTCAGAATATCCGGTTATCAGAAAGCGGATGGTTTCCGGATGTAGGTTTTTTGCATGTTCAAGGAATTGGGTGCCCTTCATGCCGGGCATTCGTTGGTCTGATATAATCAGAGAAAAGGGTTGGGACGCTTTTTTAATGCTTTCCAATGCGGATTCACCACTGTCGGCATATACGAATTCAAGTTTTTCTTTTTCAAGGATACGGCCAATGGCCTTTCCTACCTGGGCTTCATCATCAACAACCAAAACCTTATGCCCATAGTCTGATGTCATTTGTTATTCTCTAAAAACAGGTTTTGGTCCAGGGGGGTAAAAAATGCACATATTCCGGAACAAGCTGTTGGCCTTGTCTGATCTGTCAGGTTTTTTTTCTTTGTCTTTTCCTCTGTCATGGACGGCTCCGGATCTGATTATATAATGCCCAGTTGTTTTTACTTTAACTTCAATTGTTTTTAAAAGCAACGATAAATGCCCAGGTCCAAAGCCTTAGAGTTTATTATATCAATGGTTGACACAAGGGTTGCAAAAAAAAGATGTCAATTTTTTTTGGTCATCAAACCGCTTTTTGCTAAGTTACTTGACAAGATATGTGCTGATTTATTAGGTATGTCAAATCATAAATCAGGGAATAGCGTACCATTATATATAAAGGAGTCCGCCCCATGACAGATAAATATGGTGATCACTTAAGTCTTACAAAAGAGGAAAAAGCAAGTTTTGTTGTTGACATGTTTACCAGAATTGTAGTTCATTATGGTCTTTGGTTCACAGAGGTCCGTCACCAGATGGGCATGGAAAAAGCCCTGGAGGTTCTGGATAAGGCAACTAAAAATTCTGTGGGAATCGGCATGAAACGCCTGTCCGGGGAATTGGGTTTTGAGATGGAAAAAGGGTTGCCAAAAGCATTGCTGGACCTTGATGAAAATGCCATGGAAGGCCTGATGAAGGCTGTGGCAAAAAATTGGCTTGTCAATGACGGGGTCTGGTTCCAGGCGGTGGAGTTTGAGCATGGTATGAATGATGCCAAACGGTGTAATGATTCCTGCTGGGCTCAGTTTTCGCCCTATGAAGCCCATGCCGTTAAAAAATTTTTAAACCTGGGAGAAACTCCGGGTCTTGATGGGTTGAAAAAGGCCTTAAATTTCAGGATGTACTCTCTGATAAATACCCAGTCAATTATTGACGAGGGGCCAGAAAGTTTTGTATTCCAGATGAATGAATGCCGGGTCCAGAGGGCCAGGGTAATTAAAAAACTGGATGACTATCCGTGTAAGTCTGCAGGCCTGGTTGAATATGCATATTTTGCAAGCACCATGGATCCAAGGATTAAAACCGAGTGTATCGGGTGTCCGCCCGATGACCATCCAGATGACTGGTTTTGTGCCTGGCGGTTTAGCATATAAGAAATAAAAGTGGGAAACAAAAGAATAGCTTAAATATAAAGGAAGGGATTGTACCATGGGAGTTACAGCAGATAATATCCAGAAACTTAAGTTAAAAGAACAAGAAATTTTAGGAATGGGGGGAGAAAAAGCCCTGGCAAAACGCAGGGAAAACGGAAAATTAAATGCCAGGGAACGGCTTGATCTTCTTTTTGATAAAGGCAGTTTTAGAGAAGTTGATATGTTCGTGACCCACAGGTGCACCAACTTTGGCATGGAAGAAAAGCAGATCCCTGCGGACGGGGTGATCACAGGCCATGGAAAGGTGGATGGCCGCATCGTTTTTGCCTATGCCCAGGATTTTACGGCAAGGGCAGGTTCCCTTGGGGAAATGCAGGCCAAGAAAATCTGCAAGGTGATGGATATGGCCCTGAAAACAGGTTCTCCCATCATAGGCATGAATGATTCCGGCGGGGCCAGAATCCAGGAGGGGATCGATGCCCTGTCCGGGTACGGGGAAATCTTTTTCCGTAATTCAGGTGCTTCAGGTGTGATTCCCCAGATTTCAGCCATCATGGGGCCCACTGCCGGTGGTGCTGTCTATTCCCCTGCCATGACAGACTTTATTTTCATGGTAAAAGAATCCAGCTATATGTTTATCACAGGTCCCAATGTGATCAAGGCGGTTACCGGAGAAGAGATCTCCTTTGAAGATCTGGGCGGTGCCATGACCCATAATGAAAAATCCGGTGTGGCCCAGTTTGCCTGCGAGTCCGACGAAGATTGCATAATAAATATTCGGAAGCTGTTATCCTATCTTCCCTCCAATAATATGGAAGATCCGCCAATGACGGTTCCCAACGATGATCCCAACCGCATGGACGTCTCTTTGGATTCCATCATTCCGGACAATCCAAACAGGTCCTATGATATAAAGGCTGTCATCACCTCCATTGTGGATGACGGAGAGTATTTTGAGCCCCATGAATATTTTGCCAAAAATATCGTGATCTGCTTTGCCAGGCTCAACGGCCGTTCCATCGGTATCATTGCCAACCAGCCCAATAACATGGCCGGATGCCTGGACATCAATGCATCTGACAAGGCCACCCGGTTTATCCGGTTTTGCGATTCCTTTAATATTCCCATGCTAACCATTGCCGATGTGCCGGGATATCTGCCCGGCAGCGACCAGGAATGGGGGGGGATTATCCGCCACGGTGCCAAGCTGCTCTGGTGTTACTCCGAAGCCACAGTGCCCAAATTATTGTTGATTACAAGGAAAGATTATGGTGGGTCCTATATTGCCATGTGTTCCCGGCATTTAGGTGCTGACATGGCCTTTGCCTGGCCCTCTTCCGAGATTGCCGTCATGGGGGCCGAAGGTGCTGCCAATATCATCCATGCAAGGGAGATCAAGGGGGCTGATGATCCTGTGGCAAAACGAAAAGAGAAAATAGACGAATATAATGAGCAGTTTTCAAATCCCTATTGTGCAGCTGCCAGGGGGTATGTGGATGCCGTGATTCAACCTTCACAAACAAGGCCCCGGCTCATTGATGCCCTGGAGGCCATGGCCACCAAACGGGAAATGCGGCCGGCCAAAAAACATGGAAATATCCCTGTATAGGAAAGGTGATGAAAATGGATAAGAAAAAATTAGCAGCTGCCATGGCTGCCGTAACAGCTTACATTAAAACAGGGGAGCAAGCAGCTGCCAGCCAGAATTTGGCATCTGTTGAAACGATTCCTGGCGGGGCAGAAATGCCGGCTCCTTCACTGAATTTATGGGGGGTAACAGGCAGGCAGACATTGATGCAGGCCGGTACCCAGATGCAGCTGAGAATGTTCAAATAAGGCAGCTACCAGACAAATAAATTGTAAATAATTATAGATATTTTTCAGGAGAAAATTAAATGAGTGAGCATAATCAAGTCAAAATGGTTGAGATGAATTATGACAAAGACAGGCCTGCAGCAGAAAATCCGGTAAAAGTCCAGGATTTGTCCCTCAGGGACGGTCACCAGTCCCTGTTTGCCACAAGGGGA
>DAOWDR010000236.1 GCA_030638935.1 Desulfobacteraceae bacterium
ATCCATACCTATTCCCTGATCCACGATGACTTGCCGGCCATGGATAATGACGATCTGAGAAGGGGGCTTCCCACCTGCCATAAAAAATTTTCAGAGGCCACAGCCATTCTGGCGGGCGATGGCCTTCTAACCCATGCCTTCCATGTATTGACCCAGCCATCTTCGTTGTTTGAATTCTATCCGGACAGGTCTATACTGCTTGAGCTTGTGTCCAAGATTTCCAATGCTGCCGGTATTAACGGAATGGTGGAAGGACAGATGCTGGACATGAAATCCCAATCCCCTGAACAAAAAAGTATCGAAAAAAATGCCAATACAAAGGACCGTAATAAGGTTGCTCTTTTAGACCATCTTAAAAAAATACATAGCCTGAAAACCGGCAGAATGATATGTGTCAGTGTGGAGGCAGGTGCCTTAAGCGTGGGGGCCGATTCCCAAATGCTTGCCTCTCTTGGGAGCTATGCCGACAATATAGGTCTTGCCTTCCAGGTCATGGACGATATTTTAAATGTGGAAGGTGATCCCGACATCATGGGAAAAGCCATAGGCTCGGATGTCCTCCATGACAAGATGACCTTTCCTGGCATAATTGGACTTGGACAATCCAAGGCCTATGCAAGGCAATTGATCGACACTGCCCTGGCAGCCATTGAAAAATTTGATAAAAAAGCAGATCCGTTGCGGGCCATTGCCCGTTATATTATTGACCGAGATCGGTAAAAGATCAGCAAAAAAAGTTTAAAATAAAAAAGGGTTAGAACCATTGAGTTTGCTTGAACAAATAAATACTTCCGAAGACATTAAAAAATTATCACGCAATGAGTTGCCTTTGCTGGCAACCCAAATCCGAAACAGGATAATTGAGGTGGTTTCCAAAAACGGCGGACACCTGGCCTCCAGCCTGGGAGCTGTTGAACTCACCCTGGCCATCCATTATGTGTTTGATCTTCCCCGGGACACACTGATCTGGGATGTGGGCCACCAGGCCTATGCCCATAAACTTCTAACCGGAAGAAACCAGCAGTTTGATACCCTGCGTCAGTACAAGGGAATTTCCGGTTTTACAAAGATGAAGGAAAGCCCCTATGACGGGTTTACCGTGGGCCATTCTTCCACCTCCATTTCCGCCGGACTCGGGATCTGTTATGCCAAATATCTGAACCAGGATGATTCAGATGTAATTTCCGTTATTGGTGACGGATCATTGACAGCCGGGTTGGCCTATGAAGGGTTGAATCAGGCAGGTGACCTTAAACGAAAACTCATTGTGATACTTAATGACAATGACATGTCCATTTCTGCCAATGTTGGCGCCCTTTCTTCCTATTTGAGCCGGACTTTTTCAAACAAGTACCTCCAGAACATGCGAAATCAGTTTGGCGCATTTTTAAAATCGGTACCCAAGATCGGGGACGACATGTACCATTTTGCCAAACGATGGGAAGAATCCTTTAAAACTTTTGTCACCCCAGGCATGCTGTTTGAGGCATTTAATTTTGATTATTTTGGTCCCATCGACGGTCATAACCTGGACCATTTAATTGATATTCTGACCAATATTAAAAATCCCGACTCCCCTGTGCTCCTCCATGTGACAACTATTAAAGGGAAAGGGTATGAACCTGCGGAAAAAAATCCTGTCTATTTCCACGGGGTTGGGTCCTTTGCAGTTGATACGGGTAAAAGCAATAAAAGTCCTGATCCTCTACCCTCCTACACCCAGGTTTTTGGCTCCCATATGGTACGCTTTGCCAAAACCAATGAAAAAATTGTGGCAGTCACGGCTGCCATGCCCGAGGGAACAGGATTAACAGAATTTTCAAAATTATATAAAGACAGATTCATTGATGTTGGCATTGCCGAACAGCATGCAGTTACCTTTTCTGCGGGCCTTGCTTCCAAGGGGTTAAAGCCTGTGGTGGCTATATATTCCACTTTTCTCCAGCGGGCCTACGACCAGATCCTCCACGATGTCTGTATTGATGCCCATCCCGTTGTTTTTGCCATTGACCGGGGTGGGGTTGTAGGGGAAGATGGTCCCACCCACCATGGATTGTTTGATTTTTCTTACCTAAGAAGCATGCCCAATATGACCATCATGTCTCCCATGGATGAAAACGAGATGGCCAGGATGCTTTTAACCGCCATTAATCACGATGGTCCCATTGCCCTGAGATATCCCCGGGGCAAGGGGCAAGGCGTTGAGATCCAGGAAGATGTTAAACCCGTTGAAATAGGCAGAGCCCGGGTGGTACACGAAAATTATGACCATGGCAATGATCAGTTGAATGATCTTATGATTATTGCCATTGGTCAGTCTGTTTTTGAGGCGGTTATTGCTGCAAAACAATTGGCTCAGAAGGGAATCACGGCCATGGTAATAAACGCCAGATTTGTAAAGCCCCTTGATTCAGCACTTTTTTTGGAAAAGGCCGACAAAATTAAAAAAATTATTACCGTGGAGGAGCATATGCTTGCAGGGGGTTTTGGGTCTGCCGTCCTGGAGATGTATGCTGATAACGGCTTGACAAACCTTGAATTCAGGCGAATCGGAATTGATAACAAATTTGTGGAGCACGGCCCCCAGGCCCTGTTAAAAAAAGATTATGGTATTGATGCTGCTGCCATTGTTGCAGCAGGTTTTGACTTAACAGGTTTTAATGCCAATGACATCAAAAAAAATCCTTAAAAAAAGACTGGACCTCCTCCTGGTTGAAAGGGGGTTAATTCCATCAAGGCCAAGGGCAAAGGCCATGATCATGGCCGGTAAGGTCTTGGTAAATGACATGGTGGTTGACAAACCGGGCTCCCTGGTGGATACCATTTCACCCATTCTTGTTAAGCAAGATGACAATCCCTATGTCAGCCGCGGGGGACTTAAACTTGAAAAAGCCTTGAAAAGTTTTCCCATATGTGTGAAAAATCTTATCTGTCTGGATATCGGGGCATCCACGGGTGGATTTACCGACTGCCTGCTACAATTCGGGGCAAAAAAAGTATTTGCCGTGGATGTTGGATACGGGCAGCTGGACTGGAAATTGAGGCAGGATGACAGGGTAGTTGTAATTGAGCGAAGCAATATCCGGCATCTGGCCTATGAGGCAATAAATGAACAAGTAGATATGGTGGTTGCTGATACCTCTTTTATCTCACTTAAAACAGTTATTCCCGCAGCTGAAAAATTTATGCGGGAAAATACCGGGATTTTGGCTCTGATCAAACCCCAATTTGAAGCAGGAAAGGAAAATGTCGGCAAGGGTGGTGTTGTAAAGGATCCGGAAACAAGGAAAAAGGTGGTTCGGCAGATTCAATCTTTTTTCAAAACCAGGGGATATACGGTAAATGATGTTGTGCCCTCCCCTATTCTGGGACCCAAAGGAAACGAGGAATATATCATATCCCTAACGTTTCATGGAAAGGTAAAATAACACTAGATTTGAATTTCATTATTTAAATTTTATTAATTTTATTAATTGTTTAAAGGAGCAGTAATGAGCGAAGATATCAAAACCATGAGAAATGTGGCTCTGGCAGGCCATGGAGGTGCAGGCAAGACTACTCTTGCTGAGGCTATGCTTTTTAAAGCCGGGGTTACCAACCGCCTTGGAAAGGTGGAAGAAGGCAATACGGTTATGGATTTCCAACCTGAAGAAACCAAAAAACAGCAGAGTATCAATACATCTTTTATTAAATATACCCACAACAAGCATACAATTACGTTGATGGATACTCCTGGTGACCAGAACTTCTTCTCAGCTGCTAAAACCTGTTTCCCAGTTGCAGACAGCATGGCCTTTGTCATTGACGGGGTTGGCGGCCCTTCTGCAATGACCGAGGAAGCAGGAGCCTGTGCCCTTGAAAACAACTTGCCCGGAGTGGTAATTGTTAACAAGCTGGATCGGGAAAGATCTGATTTTGATACCTGTATTTCTGCCTGTAAATCAGCCCTTAAAAAGAAAATAGTTCCCATCTGCTTTCCCATTGGCCAGGAAGACAATTTTAAAGGCTTGGTCAATATTGTTTCCGGACAGGCCTATGAATATGATGGTGAAGGCAAAGCCACAAGGATTGATATTCCCGCTGACATGGCCGATGAAGTGGCATTGGCAAAGGAAGAATTTGTTGAGAACATTGCTGAACTCAATGATGATCTTCTTGAAAAATACCTGGAAGGTGAAGAAATTACCGAAGATGAACTCAAGGTAACTTTCCGCCAGGGCGTGTTGGATGCCGAGTTCTATCCTGCCATCTGCACATCTGCCACAAAAATGATCGGTATAGATATAGTTTTTAATTTTATTAATGATTTTATGCCCTCTCCCCTGGATCGTGGAGACTGGACTGCAACGGACGCCAATGGTGAAGAAGTGATTGTTTCGCCTGATCCCGAGGCCGAGTTTTGCGGATTTGTTTTTGCCACAATTGTAGACCCCTATGCAGGGCGACTCTCTCTTTTCCGGGTAATTTCCGGGACCCTGGGAAAAGAAGGCAATATTTTAAATGTGACCAAGGATTCAAAGGAACGATTCTCTCAATTATTGGAAATTGCCGGTAAAGAACAAAAAACTATTACCAGTGCACTTCCAGGTTCCATTGTCGCAGTTGCCAAACTCAAAGACACTTTGACAGGAGATACCCTGACGGGCGGTAAAGAAATCCAAATTCCCGCTCCGGCTCCCATGCCGCCGGTTATTTCCTTTGCAATCTCTCCGAAATCCAAAAATGATGAAGACAAAATCCACGAAGCAATCCGTAAGATTTTAGAAGAGGATACAGGCCTTCAACTCAAACGGGAAGAAGAGACCAAACAGACCATTCTTTCAGGTCGGGGATTGGTTCATATTGAAACCACAGCAGATAAAATTTTAAGAAAATTTAACGTGGCCATGGAAATCGCAACCCCAAAGGTGGCTTACAGGGAAACCTTTAAGAAAAAAATCCGTGTCCAGGGTAAACATAAAAAACAATCCGGCGGCCATGGTCAATTTGGTGATTGCTGGATCATTCTTGAACCCCTTCCCAAGGGACGCGGGTTTGAATTTGTTGATAAAATTGTGGGCGGCGTTATTCCTAAAAACTATATTCCTGCGGTTGAGGCCGGTGTAAGAGAAAGCTCCACTAATGGTATCCTGGCCGGGTTTCCCTGCGTGGATTTCAGGGTTACAGTGGACTATGGTTCCTACCATTCGGTTGACTCTTCTGAAATGGCCTTTAAAACTGCAGGCTCCATTGCCTTTAAAAATGCGGCCAAAGATGCCAGGGCAGTTTTGCTGGAGCCCATCATGAAGGTTTCTGTCAAAGTACCTGAAGATGCAACTGGCGACATCATGGGGGATATGAATTCCAGGCGGGGCCGTGTGTTGGGTATGGATTCCGAAGATGAAAAACAGATCATCAACGCCCTTGTTCCCATGTCGGAAATACTCAGGTATGCGCCTGACTTAAGCTCCATGACCGGCGGACGGGGAACTTTTACCATGGAATTTGAACATTATGACGAAGTTCCGGGTGATCTTTCCAAGAAAATAATCGAAAGGGTAAATGCAGAAAAAGAAGCCTAATAGATAAAAAAACCAGGCAAGAGAACAGCGAGAACAAAGAAAAGCAGATTTTCCTCTTTGTTCTCGCTGTTTTTCTGTGGAGTTTGTCTTGTTTAGACAGTCTCAATTAATTTATAAAAAAGAAGTGTTCAATTTGCAGTGGGCAGCAGCACTTTTATCCAATAAATGGCCCAGCTCCCCTTCTTCCTGTGGAAAAAACCCCATGCTTTTTTCCCAAACCTCTTCATCTTCCATACAAAAATATAACAAAACATTGGGGGCATACTCCCGGATCGTATCAATGAGTGTCTTGTAAAGACTGATCCTTAGAGGTTTAAAATATCGCATCTTATTGTCCAACCCCAAAATAAATTCCCCATAGGGGATGGAGGAAGAGGGGAACCTGGTTTCAATTATGGATTTGAGCTGGGGCATGAACCGAAAGCTGCCAATGCTGATCCAGACAATATTATCCGGGCTGACATGGGAAAAAATGGATTGAACCACCTTTTTATAGTCACCCTCACATCCTCCATAGATAACCATGGGATCAAAATGAAAGGCTAACTTATACCCTTTTGCCTCGCAGAGTGCGGCTGTTTCAAGCCGGGCTGTTAAGGCGGCAGTACCCTTTTCTTCGGACCGAATGATTTCCGGGGTATTAACTGACCAGGCCAGCACGGTTTTACCATTATGATCCAGGTCCAGAAGAGATTCCACATTAATTGTCTTGGTTTTCAGTTCCAAAAGACTGTTGGACTGTTTTGCAAATGTTTCCACTAAAAATTTGGGCCCCTGGCTGATTTTTTCCCAAATTAAAGAATCGGTGTATTCTCCCGTGCCGATGCGGAAAATTTTATTTTGGGAAAAGGTTTGATCAAGGGGGGGAACAAGACTGTCAAGACCGGCAAAATACTGTAGTACAGGGGGATGAAAATAGGCCTGGAGAATGCAGTAGGAACAATCCATGGTGCAGAAAGTTCCTGTATGCAAAATCGTGTAATCACAGCAGGTATAATGGCTGGTGCCTGGGCATTCCCTGATGACGGCCCCCTTGTTACGGGTGATATACAGGATGGATTTAGCCTCTGATATTGGATCAGAGGCTAAATTGACAGCATCATAAACTGGTTGGGAATCTGAAACCATTTCAGGGGTCAGTTCTACTTTTGAAATCAGATATTGGATCTCATCGTCCAAGGGGAGGCTTTCATCCATGAAAAGCCTTTTGATCTTCATCGCTTAAGAATCTCCTCAAATACCGGATGAGTTGATACCTTTTCAAGGGAAGTCACCCTGGTTTTAAATTCGGTCAGGGTTTTAAAATCAAAAAAAAGGGAATAGGTCATGCTTTCAAAATTATCCGGTACGGCAAATTTGATACCAGGACCCAGCTTAAGGGAATTAATTTTTTGCCGGATCTCCCGGCGTTTTTTTTCAAGGGAGGGAAATCTCCTTTGGGTGAGATAACCCCTTAAAAGGTTGCCCTTAAGCCCAAAATCTTTATTTTCATGGAAAAGTATCTCCTGAATGCCTTTTTCCTGATATAGGTCAACGGGATTAATATTTTCCCTTGCTGCAATTTCCGAAAAGTTTGTTATGATCTCCATCTGCTTGCTGGAGGATGCTTTTATCGCTGAAAAAAGGGATACAAAACAATTGGCAAGCTCCTGAGAAAACCCGGATATCTTTTTGGCTGATTTAATGGAAAGCCTATTGTCATCCAGCAGTTCAAGTACCTGGGGCAAGGTCCCAATTTTTTGCAGATCCTTAATATATCCGGCGTTAAACCTGGTATTAAAGATAGCTAATGATTTTTTTGCTATTGAACTTGCTTCCATGAACCGGCCCAAAAGCAGGACGCTTTGAATGAGTTCTCCCGGGGTTAACTGCCGCTGAAAAGCATTGTCTGATACGGCAAAGACAGCATTGTCTGCTTCGGATGCAAAGGTGTTGGTTTGACATACAACTTTGCCAATATAATTATTGTGGACAAGGGCTTTTATCCGTTTAAAACCTGTTACCACAATATAGGATTCTCCTGATTCTCCTGATTCCCCAGATGGTCTGACAAGGGGCAGGCTTATCAGACCGTTTTCTTTAATGGACTTGGCCAGGGCCGTGATATCTTCATTTTCCCTGGAAATCCTGTACCGGGTATCGGCCAGGTTAATTTTTTCCAGGGGAATCCGGGAGATCTGGATTTCAGTGCTAGGGTTAGACATGTTCACCAGTGAGAAGGGTATAAATTTCTTTATAGGTATTGCTTGTATTTTCAATAATCTCAGATGATAGTTTGGGTCCGGGATGTTTTTTATCCCACCCAGAGGCAGTCAGCCAGTCTCTGACGGCTTGTTTGTCAAAGCTGTTTTGCCCTCTTCCGGGTTCATAATCACTCAGGGGCCAGAACCTGGATGAATCCGGGGTGAGAATCTCATCAATGAGTATGATCTCATTGTCCAGCATACCGAACTCAAATTTGGTATCTGCGATGATGATACCTTTTTCAAGGGCAAGTTGGGCCCCTTTATTGTAAATGGCAAGGCTTAAATCCCGCAATTTTTCTGCAGTCTCCCTGCCCATGATATTAATGGTTTCTTCAAAACTGATATTTATGTCATGGTCCCCAATTTCAGCTTTGGTGGAAGGGGTAAAAAGCGGAGTGGCAAGTTTATCAGATTCTTTAAGCCCTTTGGGAAGTGAAATTCCGCAAACATGGCCTTCTTTTTGATAGGAATTCCATCCGGAACCGCTTATATATCCCCGGACAATACATTCCACTTCCAGAGGTTTTGCCTTTTTAACAAGCATACTTCGTTTATCAAGGGCATCCCTGTATTTTTTGAATTCTTCAGGGTATTCATCCACATTTGTTGTAATAATGTGGTTCTTTACAATATCTTCCATTTGTTTAAACCA
>DAOWDR010000179.1 GCA_030638935.1 Desulfobacteraceae bacterium
ATTTACTTAAGATCATTTTACGGAGTAAGAATAAAGGCTGACCAGAATCAGATCCATAGAACATGTGCTCGGTCCTGAACAGGCCAATCCCCTGTGCACCAAACTCCAGCGCAATTTTAGCATCTTCCGGCGTGTCAACATTGGCTCTGACTTTCATGGTCCTGTAGGAATCTGCAATGGACATGAATTTTTGAAATCTGGGGTTTTCCGAGGCATCCTTCATTTTTAACCGGCCTTGGTAAACAGCTCCCTTGGTGCCATTTAAGGTTATAAAATCCCCTTCATGAAAAACCTTATCTCCCACCCTGAATTCTTTGGCTTGAGCATTAATTTTCATGGCACCTGCACCGACTATACAGCATTTCCCCCAACCCCTGGCCACGAGTGCGGCATGGCTTGTCATGCCGCCTCTTGCTGTCAGAATGGCCGAAGCCGCCCGCATTCCTTCAATATCTTCCGGGTTGGTTTCTTCCCGAACAAGAATGACTTTTTTGTCCGATCTGGCCCACAAGACAGCATCTTCAGAGGTAAAGACAACCTGACCCCATCCCCCGCCCGGGCCTGCCGGTAATCCTTCAACCACTTTTACAGCGCTCTTTTCAGCTTCCGGATCAACAATGGGATGGAGCATATCATCCAGCACTTTTGGGTCCAGACGGCAGACCATGGTCTTTTCATCGATCATGCCTTGTTCATACATATCCATGGCCATATTCAGGGCGGCTGTTGCCGTCCTTTTTCCCACCCGGCACTGGAGCATGTACAAATGGCCTTCCTGTATAGTGAACTCAATGTCCTGCATGTCTTTATAGTGGGATTCAAGGATATTTCTGATTTCAAAGAGCTGTTCATAGAGTTTTGGCATGGCTTCTTCCAGGGAAGAAAGATGCTTATTCTGGGAATTCTTGGTCTCATTGTTCAGGGGATTGGGGGTTCTGATCCCTGCCACCACATCTTCTCCCTGGGCGTTGACCAGCCATTCGCCGTAAAATTTATTAACGCCTGTGGCAGGATCCCTTGAAAAGGCAACTCCTGTGGCAGAGGTTGCTCCCATATTGCCAAAAACCATGGCCTGTACATTAACGGCTGTTCCCCAATTGTCCGGTATGTGTTCAATCCGTCTATAGGAGACAGCCCTTTTTCCATTCCAACTTTTAAAAACAGCCCCAATGGAACCCATGAGCTGATTTTTGGGATCATCGGGAAATTCAATATTTAAATATTCATGGATCTTCTTTTTGAACCGCACACACAAATTTTTCATATCTTCGGTGGATATATCGGTATCGTTTAAATATCCCTTGTCATTTTTCAGGTTGTTCATCATCATTTCAAGATGTAAACGGATGCCCATGCCGTCCTTGGGTTTAATCTGTTCGGCTTTTTCCATAACCACGTCGGAGTACATCATTATCAGCCTTCTATAAGCATCGTATACAAACCATTCATTGCCGGTTTTGGCAATCAATCCCGGAATGGTTTTTGAGCAAAGCCCGACATTTAAAATGGTTTCCATCATCCCCGGCATGGAGCTCCTGGCGCCGGAACGGCAGGAAACCAACAAGGGGTTATTTTCATCACCAAATTTCATTCCCATCTGGTTTTCAATATTTGCCATGGCGCAAACCAAGTCTGTTTCAAGGGTATCGGGAAACCGCCAGTTAAGATCAAAATAATGGTTGCAGCACTCAGTGGATATGGTAAAGCCCTGGGGAACCGGAAGTCCAAGTTTTGCCATTTCAGCAAGGTTGGCTCCTTTGCCGCCAAGAAGATTTTTTAATGTTGCATCCCCCTCGGTTTTTTTCGGACCGAATTCATAAATATATTTGGTCATATTTCCCTCTATTTTAATTTTTACCTAAGAAAAACTTCAAAGAGTAACTATTAAGAACTTAAAAATTCAAGTCAAGAAAAATCTTGTGTTTAAAAATTGTCCGTGCAGTGATATGATACCCATTTGAGAAAAATTTAAGTAATTTTTTACGACATTTTTTACGGATGATTAAATGCTAAATATTGAGTCCATTTCAAAGGGGTATGGAGACCAGATACTTTTAGACGATACCGGTTTGCAGATCAACCCCGGGGAAAGGGTGGGGCTTGTGGGCAGAAACGGCCATGGAAAAACCACCCTACTGAACATTATTGCCAAAACCGATCATCCGGATGACGGCAAAGTCACCTATCCCACAGGATATAGGATAGGTGTATTGTCCCAGAAAATATTATTTGAAAAAGACACTGTTTTGGAAGAGGCCATGCTGGGTCTTTTGAAACATGAAAAAGATCATTCCTGGAAAGCGGAAAAAATTCTGGCCGGTCTTGGCTTTTCCCAGTCTGACATGACAAAGGACCCCACACTTTTTTCAGGGGGGTTTCAGGTTCGTCTCAACCTGGCAAAAGTGCTGGTATC
>DAOWDR010000209.1 GCA_030638935.1 Desulfobacteraceae bacterium
CCCAAGGGGAAATCCGACTTTGAAGTGATGCGTTTTTGCCAGAGTTTCATGTTTGAACTCTTTCGCCATATAGGTCCGGATACAGATGTCCCGGCCGGTGATATCGGTGTGGGCGGCAGGGAAATAGGATATTTGTTCGGCATGTATAAAAAACTTAAAAATGAGTTTGCCGGGATTCTTACCGGAAAAAGCCTTAACTGGGGAGGCAGCCTGATACGCCCGGAAGCCACGGGATATGGATCGGTCTTTTTTGCCGATGAAATGCTGGCCACCCATGAGGACAGTCTGAAAGACAAGATCTGTCTGGTGTCAGGTTCAGGCAATGTGGCCCAGTATACCACGGAAAAGATCAACCAGCTTGGGGGAAAGGTGATTACCCTGTCCGACTCTTCCGGATATATTTATGATGAAAAAGGAATTGATGGGGCCAAACTTGCCCATGTCATGTACCTTAAAAATGTAAAACGGGGCAGGATAAAAGAATATACAGAAAAATATCCTGAAGCGGTTTTTACGGCCCTGGATACGAGTTTAGATCATAACCCCCTCTGGGCCCACAAGGCCAATTGCGCCTTTCCCTCGGCCACCCAGAATGAAATTAACGAGAATGACGCCCAGAACCTGGTCAACAACGGAATCACCACTGTTTGCGAAGGAGCCAACATGCCCACCACCCCCGAGGGTATTGAAGTTTTTCTTGAAAATAAAATTCTCTATGCACCGGGTAAGGCTGCCAATGCCGGTGGCGTGGCTGTTTCCGGCCTTGAAATGTCCCAGAACTCCATGCGGATCAAATGGTCCAGGGAAGAAGTTGAGGCCAAACTCAAGGGGATTATGCATAGTATCCATAGTGCCTGCATGGGTGCTGCCGAAGAGTATGGTACTCCGGGTAACTATGTAAACGGCGCCAATATCGCCGGATTTGTCAAAGTGGCGGATTCCATGATGGACCAGGGTATTGTCTAAGCGTATGGTTTAAAATAAGGGTTATTTAGACAGCATATAAAATGCCGTCCCGGGTAATTCCGAGACGGCATTATTATTTACAAGTCCTTTATATAGGGATCTATCATGGACAATTCATTGGCCCTGGCAGGTCGCCAGGAAATGGTATACAGGGTTTCATCGGAAAGTTGTCTGTCAGGGTTAAGTTGAGCCACCCGTATTTCATCTCCTAACTCCACCCAGAGTGTTTTATCAATATCAAGGTCGTAGGTTTTGGATATTTTTTTTGCAAAATTATCAATATAATTTTGCAAAGAGGTGTTCATGGTTTTTGTTGTTTTTTGGGGTTTGAAAATCACGGCAATGGGAAACAGATAGCGGATTGCTTTGGTGTCGTCCCCTAATTTGATAATCCTGACCCTGTAGTATCCCGGCCACCATGAAATGGGTTTTTCTCCGGACCTGCTTTTCCCATCCCATTCATAGTTAATATCATGAAGAATCATAGGTCCTCCTTTGGCGTTTAATTTAGCTGAATTGCCCTGCGGCAGGCATGGGCAAAATCTTCAGGAAAGCATCCGCTGATCCATCTAAGTTGTGCTTCGGAAAAGGTTCCAGGGGCATAGGGAAGCCTCGGGATAAATGAATACAACAGGTGCTGCCCCGTATCCGGCTTGTCAAATCGGCCTGAAAACTCAATGGCAGTGACCATTTTGGCTCCCAATTTTTCAAGTACCTGGATGGCGGTCAATATGGCTTGATCCAGAGAGGTTTTCAGGGAAATATCAGCTTCCAATATATTGCTGCAGGCATTTTTAGTAATGAGCTGAAGCTCCCATTCACTGACCTGGGCCTTTGGTGCAAATAAGATTACCTGGTCATCTTCATGGACAATTAGGGAGGAGTGACCAATGGATTTTCCATCTGTCCGTCCATTGTTTTGGATGGCCGACAGGTAGGCATCAAAAAAGTTTTTGCCCGTGGCTTTTTTAAATTCAAGGATAAAATCGGCCACCATGTCACCGCAGGAAAAACAATCATAGGTATCCCCCTGATTATCAATTATCGTTTCGGGAACCAGACTGTTCTGCTGGTGAACCATCTGGTGGGATGCGTGGAGCCTGTGGCCGGACTGGGCAAACCCAAATCCAAAGTTCCATCCCCATAAAGAGCGGTTAAAGGTAAGTGCTTGCGCAGTGTCTGATTTAAGGGCCAGGGTAATGGTCCGGCGAAGTGCTTCCAGCTCATTTGCATCCATGCACTTGCCCGGGGTTGCCAGGGCAATACCAAGCTGGATTGCCACCCGGACATAGACCCGCTGGTAATAAAGATGACGCAGGCCTGTCATGTCTTCTATTGTCAGGTCCTCTGCCCTGTACCGGATGGCATCATCGGCCATGTTGGATGCATAGTGGCCCCAGGGAATATAGGAGTTCCGTCTTAAATACTCAAACACATGGGTGGTTTTGTCTTTGGACCTAAATTCCCCAATTATTTCACTTTTTCCCTGGACCCCGGGTTTGAGAACCATGGCCTTTTTATAGGTATCCGGAAGATTCGGGTTGTTGACCAGCACCTCAAACACCTCGTGGTCATGGATATCCGGGACAATACTGCCGTCTTTTTTTTGTTTGTAGCCAATGCCCCAGGGGGTATGGGATCCTTTTTCAAACAGGAGGGTACAGGCTTTTTGGGCCAGGAGCATCAGCTCTTCCTGATCAGTGGATGCCTGGGCCAGGGCAATGCAAAGGGGGTGGGGCAGTAACTCCAATAGCCTGGTTTTATCAACAGATGTCAGATCCGGGCGCCAGTCATCCATGTTTTGCAAAAATGAGCAAGGAGAAGGCAGAGGGACACCTATGGTTTCCGGCCGTCCTGCATGGGGGGCTGCCCAGGCGGAATTGATAAAGGTGGTGCCCCTGAAGGGAAATGGGTTGGCAATTTCATAGATCCGGTCTGCACCTGATTCCAGGACATTTCCTTTAGGGAAATTTATCTGGTTGTCCACAGGGGTGCCGTCGGAAAGTTGGCCCAGTTTTTCGGGATATTTATTTTCCCTAAGGTTTTTAACCTCAAATTTGGGTTGGTGGATACCCACCCTGAACCGACCAAGGGGATCAACACATGTCCTGGGATTCATCATAGCTCCGGAGCATTTGGCGGTACCAGGCAGACAAAGGTGAAAATTTTGTCTGTGGTGTTCCTGAACTGGTGCTCCACATTGGGCGGTACAAAAATTGCCGAACCCGGTGACAGGGGATGCCATTTGCCTTCAATAAAAACCTCTCCATTACCTGTGTGGACAAAAACCTCGTGCTCCCAGTCATGGGTGTGCTTGGGAGTATACCCGGAAGGCCCCATTTCAAAGAGGCGCATACAAAAATTTGGGGCACCGTCTTCCCGGCCGATCAACACCCTTCCAGCTACATTTTTCACCATGTCATTGTCCATTGTGACAGGCATTATTTCTTTATAATTGGCTACTTTCATTGATTTATCTCCTCGTGGATTTTATTTGTCTTAATAGATAAAAATATGCGATTGAACCCGGTATTGTCAATGAAACTTATTTTTGGATAGGGTGATCACATTTAAAATTGGAGTTGAAAGCCAAAGGATGTAAATGGTGGAGAAACGACCCCGGTCGAAGTGGAATACTGAAGACCTCTTCAAATCTAATGGCGGATATAAGTCATATATCTATGGATTCCAGGCAATTTTAGCAAGTACCGGCAAGTATGACCCGCATATCCTGCTATATCCTGTTAATTTCATACCAGCAGAATTGAAGATTATTGCATGCCAAATATTGTGGTCTAAAAAATATAAAAAAAGCGACTAATTCAGGGAATAGTCCGGGGGCTTTCTTTATCTTGATTGGCTATAACCATAACCCGTCAACGACCCAAAATTTCATCAAGATTTGATCTGGGATCATTGATAATCTGGATGGGTTATGACAGTCTTCGTAAGGATAATTAACCTTGATCTCCGGTTTTAAATTTTATGTTTCCAACAAAAAAAAAGAAAAATTATTCATGCGGAGGTGGTCTATAGGCATAAAAGCAGTTACGCCCCGCAGCCTTCGCCTTGTACAACGCATGGTCAGCATTTTGGAGGAGGCACTCTATTTGCTGGTCTTTGATTGAGAGGCATCCGCCAATACTTACGCTTAACGAAATTTTTTCCATAGTGCATTGATGCTCAGCAATAGCGGACCGCAAACGTTCACCAAGGAGAACAAGTGTATGGTTGTCAGCGGGCTGTAAAAGCACCAAAAATTCATCTCCACCCCAGCGAGCAGACAAATCATAGGGCCGAATTGTAGTTTGGATAGTTTCCGCCACAGCCTTCAAAGCTTCATCACCAAAGGAATGCCCATACGTGTCATTAATCTCCTTGAACCAGTCAATGTCGAGCCAGAGTAAGCCGATCTTACTATTCTCACGATGAGCACGATTGACCTTGGCTTCCATACGCTCCGTCATACCACGCCGATTAAGCAACTCTGTCAAAGGATCAAGCTTTGCCAGGCGATCAAGGGCAGCAGTCCTATCTTGCACCTTTTGTTCAAGGATTTGTCGGGATTCCAATATCGTGTGCGCCATTTGTATGAAATGATTGATAAGACTCCCCACTTCCCCTCGGCCTCCCTGTTTGATTTGTCTACTCGGATTCTTACCTTCCTCGATTTGAGCCATAGCTTGATCAAGTTGATTGAGTGGGTTTAGCACAAGTCGATTCAATGCAAAGTTGAACAGAACCAGGGCAACCAGCAAACTAACAATGAACACCACCAATATGTTTGAAAAATGTGACAGCGGCAATATGGTAGCCAAGTCTATCAAAGTGATTTCATACCAGTCTATTTCAGGAAGGTAGACTATGCCCACAAGCTGACGATGGCCATGGACATCCACAAAGGCAGTGGATACTGTCTTTTCCCCGGCCTCAAGCTCCTTCATTGCAGTATAGATGACTTTTTTGTCATCGCTGTTTTGAAAGATTAGGTCGATAGTTTTATGCGTATCCTGTTTTTTACTTATAGAACCAAAGTCAATTAATGTCTTATCTCGATGCAACTGAATAGCACCAGAATGGTCAACGAATAAACTGGTTACACCTGGTTCGCTCTCCTCAACTACGTTATTCAAAAACCTTGTAAGATCAAGACCAGTACCCGCTATACCAATAATATCATTTCCGTCTCGGATCAGTACATCAATCCAGAGTTTGGTTATACCAAGTTCAATGTCAGGATTGACATTAATGTGGATGTCACGTTTTTGTTTGATTAAATTGTAAAACCAGCTATCTGCCTCTTTTTTAGGGTTAAGGACGTAGCGAAATTCCTTACCTGCGTATTCATTAGCAGCATTATTGTGGTAGTAGTGACCATTGCATAAAAATGCTACAAAATAACTACGATCCTGAAAATTCTGGCGGTAGGTTTCCAGTTCCATAAGAGCATCGTTTGTCATTTCTTGGTCATCTGGAGAGCGTGCCCAATCCCGAATGAACTGAGAAGTTGCCAATTGGCGAGACAGTGCAACTTCACGTAGAATAGGCTGAAGAGTACGGCTTTTGTCATATAGTGCCTGTTTAGTTATAAAACGAGGTGCCCATTGTTCAATGATAGCTTCAGCCAATGTTCGTACTGACCACGAAACAGCTATTGCCGAAAAGATAAAGAGTAAAGCTGTCAAAATCATAAAGCGAGGCTTAAGATTTATCTGGATATTTGGCATCATAATGAATTATAAAACCTGCTTTTGATAAATCTCAGCATAGTCTTGAAATTCTCTCCATTGTATTATTTAACCTGATTTGAAATCATTAATATGTGAAATATTGGACTAAGCATGCATTATTGTCAATTCAAAATCATCAAGGTTTGAAAAGTATCCCTTCCTTCATTAAATTTCCGGTGAAGTATATTTTTGATATCTTTGAGAATCCAGGCCTCAGAATACTTTCAACAGGGATAATTAATTATAATTTCAGACAACCAGTTTCGGTCAGACACTATTTAGTTGACCAATATTTTCAAAAGACTTAAAATTCAAGAACACGGAAAAACAAAATTTCTAAATTAAGGGAAATAAATGGTTGATTCTTATCCTGATGATATCCACGAGAAGAAAATTGATCAGCTGATCAATTTCTATCGAGGCAGACTCTATCTTAAAGATTCAGAGTTTAAAATCCTTTCAGATATTGCGGATGATGCCGAAAAAATGCTCTCTTTTCTTGAAGATAAAAAAGAACTGCTGATTAGGGAATTGAAACGGAAAAATATGGGTTTAAAGCCCTCTAAAATTAATGGTTTTGTACTGAATAAGGCCAGATACTCTGAGATGGGTATTGGATAAACAGAGTCATGTAACATTTAGACTTAAATTGTCAGTTTGCAAAAGAATGATTCCAGTATCCTGGAAAAATATAGCCTTCAAAAACTACCTACAGATAATTATTTTTGAGTGGCATAATTTAAATATTTGCTTTAAAAAAACATGAATGATGCCTCTTGGAAAAGTTACAATCCAAGACCTGTTTCTATTCATTCACAGGCTTAAATTTTTTCTATACCAAGTACTGCTCTGGGCGACTGGATATCCCCATATTTACCTTTGGTGATCTTGGCAGTATGCATTATGGATATGACCTTATAAGCTCTTCCACTTTGCGATTGGACGAAATCACCAACTTTTGGAGGGAAGGAAAAGAAATTAGGGAAGGTTTCATCTTGGTCAGTTTTACGGTCTGGCTTGCAATAGGCTTTGTACATTGGTCTGGTTTTTTGGGTTTCCATGTGGTTTTTCCTTAAATATTGTTTAAACAACGTGACTTATATTTCTCAAATAGTTGTCATTTCGTCACTGAATAGGTAAAAATATTTGATCAATGATTCATACTCTGGTCTTTTGCACACTGAAACAGAAATTCCAGCAGCCTCTTGCGGGGGATAGTCATAGACCCCACATGAAATTGCAGGAAATGCAATGGATTCACTCCTATGAGTAATCGCCAAATCCAGACTGTTCTGATATGCGGAAGTGAGAAGTTTTTTAGGGTTTTTGTCAATACCATATCTGGGCTCCACCGTATGAATGATATATTTTGCCTTTAGATCCCTGACTTCAGTTATTCTTACTTCTCCGATTGGACACCGAATCCCATTTTCCTCTTTAATTTTTATAGTATCCATATTTTCCCTCTTAGTATTGACCAAAAAAAATTTATGAAATATCTGGATTAAAGAATATATGCATAAATCAGGGGTAATCCGGCCTGTTTGATTTTCATGGCAGTATGATGATAATTGTATTTTACAAATCTTGGTTCAACCGTACTTTTTTGAATATCCCAGATGACATAGGTGGCTTCATGGACTCCGTGTCTTGGCTGGCCCACACTGCCGGCATTGATGATGTATTGTTTGTCATCTAACAGAGAAATCCTTTGAGTGAATTCTTTCTTTTTAAGGCTCTTATTATCAAGTTCATAGATTTTCAGCAGATGCGTATGCCCTACAAAGACAATGCGTGCATGAATCTTTTTGGCGCGTTTGATCAGCTGGGCATCCGATAGTTTAAAGATATAGCCATCAATTAAATTTAAAGAAATGCCGTGGATAAATAGGGCCCCATACAGCGCCAGGCTTGAATCCAATGAAGAAATATATTGTATCGAGCTATCTGATAATTTTTTGCGGTTGATATCAAGGGCCGTGATGGCATTTAAATTAAATGACCTTTTATAGCTGTCGTTGAGGATGGCGAATTCATGATTGCCGCATATTGATGTAACAAAATGAGATTTCAGCTTCAAAAGAACGTCTTCAGGATCAGGGCCGTATCCGATATTATCACCCAGGGAAACAATTTTTTGTATTGATTGTCCGGATATATCATTCAATACAGATGTTAATGCCTCAAGGTTGCTGTGAATGTCGGAAATAATTGCCAGTTTGTCCATAATCGGCCCCAATATATTGGTCATACGGTTTTTATTTAATATTATAACAGATTAAAAAGCATTTTAAAAATTGGGGTTAAGTGGCCATGGATTGCCCTGCCTGGTTGAAAAAGTTTTTTCCCTTCTTACCGCAGATTCTAAGAAGAGAATACCGCTGGTTTTTCAAAGGAGACCATCTTTCTTATTTTATCGAATGGAGGACCTTCCCCCGCCGTTGCCGGGTCGATGCCAAAGACGTCTATTTTTTTAAAAAAGATTCTTTCGATTGGGAATGGCAGTATCGTTCGCCATGGCAACAGTCTATATGTTATTTCACTGGATGCATATTTTATTCAAATTAAAATTTACAGCGATAATCCTGTTTTTGGCCCCATTCAATATAGCAGCTGCCCGGAAATAAAAATTGATAAATTTTTTCAGCTATGCCAGGATATTTTATCAAGGGCATTTTAAACTAAATACGGCCCGGTGCATTTTTTGAATTGTTGTTAAAGCGTATCTGTACATTCTGTTGATGGGAGATGATCATGGCAAAAATGGCAAAAAAATATCAAGTGCCGGTAAAAGATTTGATAAGAAAATCTGATACCTCCATTTTTTCGTTTAAAACAACTAGGGAGCTGGAACCCCTGGACAATATCATCGGTCAAAAAAGGGCGGTGGAGGCCATTGATTTTGGCTTGAATATGAAAAGTTCGGGGTACAATATATTTGTCACCGGGCATGAGGGGACAGGAAAATCGACCATTGTCAAGGATATCCTCAATCGTCATGCCATGCAATTTGCCACCCCGCCGGACCTGTGCCTGGTTCATAATTTTGATGATGAATACTGCCCGGTTGCCTTGGAAATGAAATCAGGAACAGCTACTATCTTTGCCCGGAGAATGGCAAGGTTCATCGAAAATCTGAAGATCAAAATTCCCCTGTCCTTTGAATCGGATGGGTTCCAAAAGGAAAAAAAAGAGACCAAGACAAAATATACAGACAGGCAAAAATCTATTTTTGCAGAAGTTGAGCATTTCGCCCATACCCTTAATGTGGGAATCATGCAGGCCAAAAAAGAATACCAGGCTGTACCGGTTAATGATGGACAACCCATTCCCAACGAGGAATATCAGGCCTATGATGAAAAGAAAAAAAAAGAAATTCAGGAAAATCTGGACCAGGTCCAGGAAAGATTGAACCTGGCACTCCGGGACATTGGAAAACTGGGCCATGAAATGAAAAAAGAGTATAAAAAACTGGTAGAAAAACAGGCGGGTATGGTCGTGTCCAGGCAGATCGAAACCATGGAGGATACATTTGTCCACAATTCTGAAATTGAGATATATTTAAAAACCATACAAACGGATATAGTTGAAAATGTGGCATTGTTTCTTGAGGCCAGAAACTCCGATGCCGAAAAAGATCTCCTTTTAATGGCAGAGACCCTTGTGACACGTTACCAGGTCAATGTTCTCTGCGATCGGAAAAATGAGAAAGGGGCCCCGGTCATATTTGAAACAAGCCCAGGGTTTCAGAACCTTTTTGGAAAAATTGAAAATAATCAGCTATCAGTGCCCACTGATTTTTCCAAGGTCAGGGCAGGATCTGTTTTAAAGGCTCACATGGGATACCTTGTCCTTGAGATAGAACCTTTGCTGATTAATCCATATATCTGGGAGACATTAAAAAATACTCTGCAAAACAGGGCTCTGAATATAGAAAACCTGCCCGGGCAGTCAGGAATGGTCACCACCCTTTTGAAACCCCTTCCCATCCCCGTGGATGTTAAGGTTATCCTCCTGGGTAGTTATGAAACCTTTAGGAGATTGCAGCAGGCAGACGTTAAATTTAATAAAATATTTAAGGTCAGAGCTGATTTCGATTACGAGGCTGATTTAACAAAGGAGAATGAAATAAAATATGCCAGGTTCATTGCAAGAGCCTGTGGTGCTGAAAATCTGCTGCACTTTACCCCCTGCGGGGTATCGGCCATCCTGGAATATGGAAGCCGCATGGTTGAGGATAAGAGAAAACTCTCCCTGAGGTTTGGAAAAGTAACGGGAATTCTCAGGGAAGCCGATTATTGGGCAAAAAAAGACAATTCAGATGTGGTCACCCGAAAATTTGTTTTAAAGGCAATCAACGCACATAGGTTCCGCCACAATCTTTACGAGGAAAAGGTGCAGCAGGGGTTTGACGACCAGTCCATTCTTCTGGAGGTCTCAGGTTCCATGACCGGCCAGGTTAATGCACTGGCTGTTTACAGCATGGGGGAGATCGCCTTTGGCCGACCCACAAGAATCACTGCAGAATCCTATATGGGGACCCCGGGTATTATCAATGTGGAGCATGAGGCCGATTTGTCGGGCCAGACCCATGACAAAGGAGTGATGATCGTTTCCGGGTATATGGGACGAATGTTTGCCCAGAATTATCCCCTAAGTGTCAGCATCAGTATCACCTTTGAACAGAGTTATAACGGCATAGACGGGGACAGTGCCTCTTCAACCGAGCTCTATGCTGTGCTGTCAAGCCTGTCAGGCATCCCGATTCAACAGGGGGTTGCAGTGACAGGATCGGTGAACCAAAAAGGAGAGATCCAGGCCATTGGGGGAGTTAACGAGAAGATAGAAGGGTTTTATGATGTTTGTGTCAAAAAGGGAGTTACCCGGGACCAGGGGGTGATGATCCCTGCCTCCAATGTAAAAAATCTCATGCTCAGGGGGGATGTGCTCCAGGCCGTTGAAACAGGGGATTTCCATATTTACGCTGTGGCCTCCATAGAACAGGGCATAGAGGTGCTCACGGGCCTTTCAGCAGGAAAAGTGGATTCTTAATTTAACTACCCTGAAAATCCCGTGTTCGGCCTTGTCCAGAAAAAACTGGGTAAATACCATGAACGGTGCCGGAATTTTAGAAAATAAATTTCCAGTGTCAC
>DAOWDR010000124.1 GCA_030638935.1 Desulfobacteraceae bacterium
AGATAAGATTTATGAGTATAACCCGGATGCGGACCTGTCCATCATTGACCGGGCCTATATCTATTCGGCCCGGGTCCATGAGGGCCAGGTAAGGCTTTCCGGAGAGCCCTATCTCTCCCATCCCCTGGAGGTGGCGGATATTCTGGCAGACATGACCCTGGATGTGGAAAGTATTGCCGCAGCCCTCCTCCATGACGTGATTGAGGATACCCCGGCCACCAAAGAGGATATCCAAGATATGTTCGGGCCCGGGGTGGCCCATATTGTTGAAGGGGTTACCAAGCTGTCCAGTCTGCCCTTTGCCAAGTCCTCTTCCACCAAGATTGCCCAGCAGGCCGAGTCTTTGCGCAAGATGATCCTGGCCATGGCCGATGATATACGGGTGGTACTCATCAAGCTGGCAGATCGTATCCATAATATGCGCACCCTTAAATATCATAGAAAGCCTGAAAAACAGGCTTCCATTGCCCAGGAAACCCTGGATATCTATGCCCCCATTGCAGCTAGGCTCGGGATCTTCTGGATCAAGCACGAGCTTGAGGAAATAGCCTTTTACTATACCCTAAGGGAGGAGTATGAGCGCATTGATGCCCTGGTGAACACGGCCAAGGACAAAAAAGAAGATTATATAAAAGAGGTTAAAACTAGTCTTCATTATAAAATGGAGGAGATGGAGTTAACCTGCGAGATAAAGGGCCGGTATAAACAGCATTACAGCATCTACCAGAAAATGATATCCCAGAGCCTGGAGTTTGAGGAGGTCTATGATATAATTGCCTTCAGGCTTATTTTAGATACGGTGCCCCAGTGCTATGCCGCCATGGGCGCCATCCATTCCATGTGGAAACCCATCTATTATAAGATAAAGGATTATATCGGCAATCCCAAACCCAATATGTACCAGTCCATCCACACCACAGTGGTGGGGCCCAAGGGAGAGCGGGTGGAAATTCAGATCCGGACCCGGGACATGGATCGGATTGCTGAATCCGGTATAGCCGCCCATTGGAGTTATAAAGAGGGATCCAAGGTAGATGAAAATGCCGGGGAACTATTTGCCTGGATTCGAAATTTGGTGGAAAACCAGGAAAATTACAATGATCCCGATGAGTTTCTGGAAAATGTCCGCATAGATCTGTACCCGGATGAAATCTATGTGTTCACCCCCCAGGGAGAGATAAAGACCCTGCCCAAAAAGGCAACCCCGGTTGATTTTGCCTATATGATCCATACCGAGGTCGGGGCAGCCTGTACCGGGGCCAAGGTCAGCGGCAAGCTGGTACCCCTTACCCACAGGCTTAAAACCGGAGATAAGGTTGAAATTTTAACCACCAAGGGGCACCATCCCAGTGCAGACTGGCTCAATTTTGTTAAAACAGTCAAGGCCAGAACCAAAATCAGGGCCTATATCAATGCCAGGGAAAAAGAGCGCAGTTATTCTTTGGGCCGGGAAATGTGTGAAAAGATTTTCAGAAAAAAGAGCCAGAATTTTAATGCCCTGGTAAAATCCGGTGAAATTAAGGTTGTAGCAGAATCCTACGGGTTCAAAACAGTGGATGACCTCATCGCCCATGTGGGATTTGGTAAGCTGACCCCTTTACAGGTTTTAAATAAGGTTTTACCTGATCTTGAAAAAGATCCTAAAGAAGAGAAAGTCAGTTTTTTCCAGAAAATTGCCAGCAGGGGCAAACGGAAAACAGATACCGGTATCATTGTCAAGGGGCTCCATGATATCCTGATCCGGTTTTCCAAATGCTGCAATCCCCTGCCCGGCGATCCCATCACAGGGTATATTACCCAGGGTCAGGGCGTGACCATTCACAGCAAAAGCTGCATCAATGTCATGAAAATGAGCAATGAGCGCAAAATAGAGGTGCAGTGGGGTGAGGATTATACCGAATCCTATCCAGCCAGTATCCGGATTAAGACAGATGACAGGCACGGGCTTTTAGCAGATATTGCTGCGGTGATCAGCAAATCTAAATCCAATATTTTAAATGCCCAGAGCGAAACCTCGGAAGCCGGAATCGGTTTGTTTTATTTCACCGTTATGGTGGAAAGCTCGGCCCAGTTGCGCAAAATCATGTCGGAAATCAGGCGGGTCAAAAAGGTAACTGATGTTAAACGGGTTGTGCGAAACGATTAGATTCTAAAGAAAACAAAAAAACAAAGGTCCGGAATCCATGCAAATAGATACCCGGACCTGAAGTCTTTTTCTATTGTGTCCTGCTACCAAACGAGAGTGATTAAGCGGCTTTTGTGACCTTGCCTGCCTTAATACAGCTAGTGCATACATCAATTTTTTTGACGCAACCCTCTTTAATAACTGCACGGACTCTCTGAAGGTTTGGGTTGAATACTCTTTTGTTTAAATTGTGGGCATGGCTGACATTATTGCCGACCATTGGTTTTTTACCGCAAATAGCACATTGTTTTGACATATCTTAACTCCTCAAAAAAAAACTTTTTAACAAAATAATAACCCGGGATTAATACACCAATCTAAAGTAAAAGTAAAGACCAATTATAATTTGCTGTTATTTACCAGCTCGGTACATTCCGGGATTTTATTCAGGGCAACCTTGCTTTGCTCGGTTCCTGGAAAATATTCGACAATATATTCATACCGTTTTAAAGCAGCCTTGTATTTTTTTGTTTTAAAATAAAAATTTGCCACATAGAGTTCGTGACCGACAATATTCTCAATGCATTTTTTAATATTGTCCCCTGTCTCCTTGCCATATTCATTGCCCGGGTATTGGTCAACAAGTCGCTGGAATTGGGCCAAAGCGTTTTTAGCAGGAGTGGGATCCCTGTCAATGGTATCGATCCGGTTAAACCAGCACAGGCCGATTTGCTTGATCACATAGGGAACTGCTTCATTTCTGGGATGCATGTTTTCAAAAGATTCATAGGCGATGATGGCTTCATCATATTCTTCAAGATAAAAGTGGGAATCGGCAATCTTGAGTTCAGCCAGAATGGCGTATTTGCTGAAGGGATACCAGTCTTTCAGGTCTGTGTAGGCCTTGACAGCATCCCTGTAGTCTTCATGCATGAATGCGGAAGCGCCTTTTGCAGCCAATTGTTCGGCATTTTTATTCATCTGGCTTGATCCGTCAAAAAGGGAGCACCCGGAGATGGAAAAAAATAAAGTTCCCAAAAATAAAACCAAAGATAAGATTTTTTTCATTGCTAAAAATTCTCAATATAGTGTTCAGCAGAGATTGCTGCAATGGCACCGTCACCAACGGCAGTGGAAACCTGTCTTAGGGGGGTGTCCCTGACATCTCCGGCAACATAGACACCGGGAACGCTTGTCTTCATTTTTGTATCGGCAATGATAAAACCAAACTCATCTGTTTTAACAGAACCTTTCAAAAATTCCGTATTTGGTAAAATGCCCACCCAGATAAAACAACCGTTTGCTTTTATGGTTTTTTCTTCATTGGTTTTTACATTTTTTACATGGACACCTTCAATGCCGAAAAAGCCATCTACACCGGTAACCACTGAGTCCCAGACAAACTCGATTTTGTCATTGGCCAGGGCCCTTTCCTGGAGAATTTTTGTTGCCCTAAGTTCATCCCTGCGATGGACAAGATAAACCTTTTTAGCAAATTTGGTCAGATAGATGGCCTCCTGTACGGCTGTATCGCCGCCGCCAATGGCCACAACGGTTTTCTCCTTGAAAAAGGGAGCGTCGCAGGTGGCACAAAAGGAAATACCTTTGCCCATGTACTTATCTTCACCAATCCCCAATTTTTTGGGAGAGGCTCCCGAGGCGATGATCAGGCTTTTTGTCCGTATGCTCCGGTCTTTTAGAACAATTTCCTTTATATCCGATGAAAGGTTCAGGGAATGAACTTCTGCTGTTTCTATTTTTAATCCCTGTTTTTCTGCCTGGACCCTCATTTTTTCAGCAAGGTCATAACCGCTGAGACCTTCTGGAAACCCGGGATAATTTTCAATCCAGTCTGTTATAAGAATCTGGCCGCCGGGTGCTGCTTTTTCAAGGAGAAGGACATTGAGCCTTGCTCTTGCGGCATAAAGTCCGGCAGTCAGGCCTGCAGGGCCTGCGCCGATAATTACAAGATCATAATCTGTATCTGCCATGGCAAAACCTCCTTACAGAATCCCTTTGATTGTTTCTTCAAGTTTCTCTTTAGCAACCATGCCGGTTATCTGTTCTGCGATTTCACCGTTTTTAAAGAAAATAAGAGTGGGAATGGCCTGGACTCCGTACTTACTGGGACTTAAGGGGTTCTCATCCACATTCACTTTTGCAAAGCTCATCTGGTCTCCGTAGGTCTGGCTAAGGGCTTCCACAGTGGGGCCAATGGCTTTACAGGGACCGCACCAGGGTGCCCAGAAATCCACCATTATTGGTTTGTCCGACTTTAAAACAATTTCTTCGAATGAATCGTCATCAATTTCTAAAATATTTTCTGCCATGATACTTATCCTATTTCTATATTAAAAATTGTCTGTAAACATAAGTTCATATTTATTCTTTGTCAATTGACCAATCTTTCGAAACCAAATAAATTTAAGCCCTGAATCCGTCGAACAATCCCCATGGGCGATTTTTAGATTCAGGGCTATACCCTGGTTTTTCCACCAGTCAGGCTTTGTGGAAATTATTTTCGGCTTACCAGTTTTCCCCAAGCACTTCAAAATGGGCCTGGGGATGGGCACAGGCAGGGCACATCTCAAGAGCTTCTTTTCCTTCATGGACATATCCGCAATTGCGGCAACGCCATGTTACACTGGTGTCTTTTTTAAAGACTTTACCGGTCTCTATATTGGCGGCAAGGTCTACATAGCGCTTGTCATGCTGTTTTTCAGCAATAGCAATCATTTCAAAAATCATTGCAACTGCATCAAAGCCTTCTTCCTTGGCAATGGCTGCAAAGTCAGGATACATCTGGGTCCATTCATACTCTTCTCCGGCAGCAGCCTCTTTGAGGTTCTCAAGGGTTGTGCCGATCACCCCTGCGGGGAATGCTGCTGTGATTTCCACCTCACCGCCTTCCAGAAATTTAAAAAGCCGTTTGGCATGTTCTTTTTCCTGGTTGGCTGTTTCAGTAAAAATTTCTGAAATCTGGACATAGCCTTCCTTTTTTGCAGCACTGGCAAAATAGGTGTATCGGTTACGGGCCTGGGATTCCCCGGCAAATGCAGTTAACAGGTTTTTTTCGGTCCGGGTTCCTTTTAAACTTGCCATACTTTTTTCCTCCTATAAGTGAAATACGAATTGCAACAGATCTTATTTTTACCCATGTTGTATATCAGAGTCAATAAACTTTATGGCCGTTTCGTCCCGGCCTGTGTCAATGTTTATGAAGATTAAAAAACAGTTGCAGTGAAATAAAATTCTAACTCTGCTATTAGTTAGGTTTGATTTATACTATAATTATATTGGTAATAAAAGAGATTTATCCTTAAACAAAAAGCCTGGAGGGCAAATGAAAAAAATAGTTGAAATCATTTTGATATTAGGCTTTAGCACCTCCCTTTGCCTGGCAGGCAATCCCAGTGGTGTCACCTCTTTGATTGAGGAATCCAGGCAGGGAGACACCAGGGCCATGTGCGATCTGGCCCTGGCCTATTACCATGGCCATGGGGTTTTAAAAGACCCGTTCAAAGCAAAATGCTGGGTTAAAAAAGCCCATGATCTTGGGTCAAAGCGGGCCGGAAAAATTTGGGAGAACCTTTCCCTGTGGCAGTATTCCGGTAAATGTGATTTTTCTTTTGATGACGAAAAAAGGCCTCAATATCAGTCCGGGGAACTGTATCGGGAACCTGTCACTGGTATCTCCTTTGTCTGGGTGGCCGGGGGATGTTTTTCCATGGGATGTCATGGGAATGCCGGCAGGTGTGGAAAGGATGAGAAACCAGCCCACAGGGTCTGTTTGGACGGATTCTGGATGGGGGTTTTTGAAGTAACCCAGGGTCAATGGGAATCAATTATGGGAACCAATCCCTCCCGTTTTAGCCTGGGTCCGGATTATCCGGTGGAAAGGGTTTCCTTTGAAGATGTTCGCATATTTATCAATATGCTGAAAGCAGAAGCCAAGCTGGTATTTTCTCTCCCCACGGAAGCCCAGTGGGAGTATGCCTGTAGAGACAGGGGGCATAAAAAACCCTATCCCTGGGGGAGGGATTCCCATCGTCCCC
>DAOWDR010000505.1 GCA_030638935.1 Desulfobacteraceae bacterium
AATATCGCCGGGATCATTGATGTGGATGAGCTGGAACGTTATAGCAAAAATCTTCCCAATGTGGTCTATACCGGAGAAAACCTTTTTACCTGTTCCCAGGATACCCAGGTAACCATCAAGGAAGTTATTGATGAGCATCAGCTCAACCGTGTGGTGGTGGCTTCCTGTACCCCCAAGACCCATGAAGGTATTTTCATGGATACCCTGGAGGAAGCAGGTTTAAATAAATATCTATTTGAAATGGCCAATATCAGAAATCAGGATGCATGGATGCATTTCCATGAACCTGAAAAAGCCACGGCCAAGGCCAAGGATTTGATTCGCATGGCAGTGGCAAGGGTCGCCACCCTGGGGCCTCTCCACGACAAACAAATTTCCATAATTGACAAAGCCCTTGTCATCGGCGGTGGTATTGCCGGTATGACGGCAGCCAAAGGCTTAGCTGACCAGGGATTCCATGTGACTTTGGTTGAAAAGCAGGAAATCCTTGGCGGTCTTGGCAGCCACCTCCATCACACCATTGAAGGGGATGATATACGGTCCTTTGTAAAAGATTTGGTCAAGGGTGTGGAAAATCATGACAAGATTGATGTTTTAAAACAGGCATTGATTGTCGGTTTTGGCGGATATAAAGGTAATTTTAACACTGAAATTCTCATCGGTCCCTCAATGAAGCAAAAGAAAATAGACCATGGGGTTATGATTGTGGCCACAGGCGCCATTGAATACAAGCCCACGGAATTTGGTTACAATGAAAGTGAAAGTGTTGTAACCCAGATGGAGCTGGCGGACATGATTGACGAGGGCCTGATTGATGGTGGGGCAAAGGAACTGGATAGGGTGATCATGATCCAGTGTGTGGGATCTCGAAATGAGAGCAATCCCAATTGTTCCAGGATTTGCTGCCAGAGTGCAGTGAAAAATGCCATTGACATCAAGGAAAAAAGTCCTGATACAGACGTGTTTATTCTCTATCGCGACATGAGAATGTACAGCATGCTTGAGGAATTTTATACCAAGGCCAGGAATATGGGTGTGATTTTTTCCAGATTTGAAAAGGAAGATCCGCCCGTGGTTGAAAAAGGCGATGATGGCAAGATGAGAGTCACCTTCAGGGACCATGTCCTTGGCCGGTCCCTTGAAGCCAGCGCCGATTTAGTGGTCTTGAGTGCAGGGGTTGAGGCTGCTGACACAGAAGAGCTTTCCACCATTATAAAAGCCCAGCGAAATACAGAAGGGTTTTTCATGGAGGCCCATGTCAAACTTAGACCTGTGGACGGGGGCACCGAGGGTGTCTTTTTCTGCGGCACGGCCCACGGACCCAAGCTGATAACCGAAACAATTGCCCAGGCAATGGCAGCAGCTTCCAGGGCCACCACATATCTGGCCCAGGAATTTTTGACCCTGTCATCGGTCACAGCGGAAGTGAACCAGGCAAATTGTGCATCCTGTCTGGTCTGTGTCAGGTCTTGTCCCTACGATGTGCCTGTGATCAATGAGATGGGGGTTTCCTACATAGATCCGGCCCTGTGCCAGGGATGCGGGGTGTGTGCTTCGGAATGTCCGGCAAAAACTATAAAATTGAATTGGTATGATGATGATTCATTGCTCAGCAAGGTGGACGCTTTGCTGGAGGGGGTAATATGACAAATGAGTTCGAGCCGGTGATCCTGGCATTCTGCTGTAACTACTGAGGGTATTCAGCTGCGGACCTGGCAGGTTCCATGAGATTGAAGATCCCTACAGATTTTAGAATTGTTCGCCTTCCCTGCACGGGCAAGATTGATATTATTCATATTTTGAGGGCCTTTGAAAAAGGGGCTGACGGCCTCTATGTGGTGGGTTGTATGGAAGGTGATTGTCATTTTAACGAAGGAAATTTTCGGGCGCGCAAGCGTGTTGAACAGGCGGCAAAGATTTTGGATAAGGTGGGGGTTGGAGGAGAACGGGTGAAAATGTATAACCTGTCATCCGGTGAAGGACCCTTGTTTGCCCAGTATTCAATTGAAATGGTGAATAAGATAAAAGAGCTTGGCCCCAGTCCCGTCCGGCTGGCAAAACAGAAGTTGGCAAAACAAAAAAAGGCAACTGCAGCTTGAGATTATTTAATATACTAAACAGCTGAATATGAGGTAAGCTTATGATAATTGCAGAAAAAAAACCCATTGAAGAAATCATTGAAGAAGTACAGAATTTTGACCGCATTCTGATACTTGGATGCAACGAGTGCGTGACCGTGTGTGAAGCCGGTGGTAAAAAAGAGGTGGAGGTGCTGGCATCGGCATTGAGAATGTATTTTATCACCCAGGGAGCCGAAAAGACAATCAAGGAACAAACCCTGGAACGCCAGTGCGATCATGAGTATTTAGAGGAACTCCGTAAAAATATTGATGACTATGACGCTATTGTATCCCTGGCCTGTGGGGTGGGTGTCCAGTTTGCAGCGGAAAAATATCTGACCACTCCCATGATTCCCGGTGTAAATACGGTTTGCCTTGGTGCCAATGAAGACCGAGGCCTGTGGACGGAACGATGCCAGGCCTGCGGATCATGTGTCTTGGCAAGAACCGGGGGTATCTGTCCTGTTTCCAGGTGCGCCAAGCGTGTGTTGAACGGCCCCTGTGGCGGATCCACCAACGGTAAATGCGAATTGGGCCCTGATACTGATTGTGCATGGCAACTTATTATTGACCGGCTCAAAGCCCTTGACAAAATGGATGATTATGAAAAGATAGCCCCCATAAAAGACTGGTCCACAGACCGGGCAGGCGGCCCCAGAACCGTAACCAGGGAGGATGTAAAAATATGAGCGAGCTAGTAAGCGCCGGCAGGCTGGAAAGAGTATTAAAAGCAGGACATCTGGGCGTTACTTCCGAGTGCGGTCCCCCCCGTGGAAGTGATCCGGAAGAGGTCCGGAAAAAAGGAATGCTGATCAAAGATTATGTGGATGCCATCAATGTTACAGACAACCAGACCGCTATGACGCGGATGTCTTCCCTTGCCGCCTGTGTCCATTTAAAGCTTTTGGGAATTGAACCTGTGCTTCAGATGGTTACAAGGGACAGAAACAGGGTGGCCCTCCAGAGTGATATTTTAGGGGCTGCCTCATTTGATATCCCTAATATGCTCTGTCTGTCCGGTGACCACCAGAGTTTTGGTGACTGTGCCCAGGGCCAGAACGTCCATGACCTGGATTCAATGCAATTGATACAGACCCTCCGCCACATGCGGGATGAGGGAAAATTTTTAGGGGGAGATGATATCAAACGTCCGCCCAAAATATTTGTGGGTGCGGCTGCCAATCCCTTTGCCGATCCCTTTGAAATCCGTGTGCCCCGGCTTGCTAAAAAAATTGCCTGCGGTGCCGAGTTTATCCAGACCCAGTGTATCTATAATATAGACAAATTCAAGGAATGGATGAGGCGGGCAGTGGATAGGGGACTTACTGAAAAAACATTTATCATGGCCGGTATGACCCCCATGAAATCAGTGGGTATGGCCAAATATATGAAAAAAAAGGTGCCGGGAATGGATGTCCCCGACGAGATCATCGACCGCCTGGCAGGGGTTGAAAAGGGCAAGCAGGCCCAGGAAGGCATTAATATCTGTGTGGAACACATCCAGCAATTAAAAGAAGTTCAAGGGGTTGCAGGATTCCACATAATGGCCATTGAGTGGGAGGAAAAAGTGCCTGAGATTGTAGAACGAAGCGGTCTCTATCCTCGACCGGAAGTATAATTTTTATTAGCTGTGCAAAGGGCCCTGGTAAGAAAAATTCTTTACCAGGGCCTTTTTTTATATTAAGAGATAGAAAGGTTGGGGTTTAATTTTATCTTCGGATGAATCAGACAGTTTCACCAGGACCAGGAATAAATTATTATCATTGTTCTAAATGCGCTTCATGGTGGACCAAACCCAAAAATTTTTATTATTATGCCGGAGTTTAGGAGAAAAAATGGCTGTAATTGTAAAGTATATCGTTGTCAGGAATGGAGAAGAAAAAATGACATTTGCGACAAAAAAAGAAGCAGACGCCCATGATAAAATGCTTGATATTGCCGACAATTTGTTTGATTTTCTTGAAAGTGCCAAAACAAAGCTCACCGAGGCCCAATTGGAAGAAGTCTCCCTGATAATGGCTCAAAAACGTGAAGAACTTATGCCCATTTTGCGGGGCCTGAAGCCACAGAAAAAAACGGTTTCAAAGCCGGCTGATAAACCTGCAGCTAAAGAAGGTGCTTCTCCAAAAAAAGAAAAGGCAAAGGCAAAAGCAAAAAAATAAGCCTGTTATATTTTTGCCTTTTTCCCGGTAACAAGCAACACAAGATCTCCAACAAATTTTTTAAATTGTTCCGCTTGGGCATTCATCTCTTCAGATGCTGCTGCTGACTCTTCTGCGTTGGCAGCATTTTGTTGAACAATTTTATCTATTTCAAAAACAGCTGTATTAACCTGATCTATTCCCCTGGATTGTTCATCGGATGCTTCTGAAATTTGTGCAACCAATCCTCCAACTTTGTTAGCACTGTTAGCAACTTTGCTAAAATCATCACTGGTACTTGATACAAGTTCAGAACCCCCATCAACCTTTTTTACTATGCTTTCAATCAGCTCTGCTGTGTTTTTAGCGGCATTTGCAGCTCTCATGGCAAGATTTCTAACTTCATCGGCAACCACAGAAAAACCTGCTCCGGCTTCTCCTGCACGGGCAGCCTCAACAGCAGCATTTAGAGCCAGAAGGTTTGTCTGGAAGGCAATTTCATCTATGGTTGTTATGATTTTAGAAGTTTTTTCACTGGCTTTAGAAATTTCTTCCATGGAATTGGTAAGGTGTATCATTGATCCATTAGCAGAGCTTATCACCTGATTAGTTTCTGTCATCAAACTATCAGCATGACTTGAATTCCCGGCATTTTTTTTTGTCATTGAAGACAATTCTTCCATTGATGATGATGTTTCTTCTATGGAAGCTGCCTGCTGGGACGATCCTTCTGCAAGGGATTGGCTTGCATTTGATATTTGGCCCGATGCCGATGCCACCTGGTTTGCCCCTTCAGAAAGCCCGTCGATCACCAGGGCCAAAGGTTTTGTGACGACTCGGTTTATGATAAGATAGAAAATACCAAAAAGGATAATCACCAGGGGAACAAGGATCATCATACTGGTAATTGTCATATCCTTAATAGGGGATTTAAGGTCATCGCTTTCAAAGGTGGTAGCCAATATTATCCAATCCAAAGGCTCAAAATACCTGAATGCAGCTACCTTGTATGTATTTGTTTTGGGTGAGATATAACGGTGATAACCGTTTTTCTTTTCTACAATATGCTTTATAAAGGGTTTTGCAATCCAGTTTTTCCCCTGGACTTTTCTATGGATAACCATATTCCCTTTGGTATCTATAATGGCCAGAAACCCGCTTTTTCCAATCCCAATTTCTTTGTTGATAATTTTTTCAAGATTTTTATGGGTGATTTCTTTGATCTTTTTTTTTACAACCATCCGGTTAGATAACAAAGAGGTTCCTGAACAGATTACAATTGCTGCAACAAGGCATATCGCAAGTTTAGTATTAAGCTTCATTTGATTTCTCCCTCTTCATTCGTGTGGAAAAG
>DAOWDR010000294.1 GCA_030638935.1 Desulfobacteraceae bacterium
AAAAAATCACAGAAATCCCAAGGATATTGAATGGGCAGACCACGGGGTAAATATTGTTGTGGATACCACGGGCCAGTTTTTGGATCCCAATCTTTCTGCAGATGATCCCAAGGGCTCCATCCGGGGCCATCTTGAAGCGGGCGCCCAAAAGGTCGTGGCCTCGGCTCCCTTTAAGCTTAAACAAGGGGCCGTCATGCCCGAGGATGCTGTGACAACGGTTATGGGGGTCAATGACAAGGACTATGACCCGGTCCGTCATACCCTTATTTCCAATGCTTCCTGCACCACCACCTGTCTTTCCCATATGGTCAAACCCCTGCTGGACGCCTTTGGCATCGAGCGGGTATTATCAGCCTCCATGGCCACAATCCACGCCGCCACCGGGTCCCAGCAGGTCCTGGATCGTCTGCCCAAGACAGGAGCCGTAGATCTTAGAAAAAACAGGTCCATCCTGAATAATATCATCCTGACCACCACCGGGGCTGCCAAGGCATTGCAATTGGTGATTCCGGAAATGGCCACCATCGGGTTTATTGCAGAATCCGTACGCATTCCCACCTCCACTGGATCTTTGATCATCCTGGTGATGAATTTCCAGGAAGAGCTTAATAAAAAACCCATCCGCAGGGATATGATTAATGATATCTACAAAACAGCGGCGGATCAGAACTCAAACGGTTATCTGGTTTTTACCAACAAACAGAATGTCTCCTCGGATATTATCGGCACGCCCAAGGCGGCGGCTGTCATCGAAGGCCATGAAACCCATACCCGGACAGGGGCCATAAATATCAATCTGGAACACATGCGGGGCATTGACAAGGATATTCTTGACAGCATTAAAGACCATGTGGGCAGTATACAGGTCACCCAGTCCGTTATATACGGATGGTACGACAATGAAATGGCAAGCTATGTGAACATGATGGGTGATCGTATCGTATCCGTTGCAGAATCCCTGGAATAGGAGTTAGTTGTGGGTTCCCCCGTTTTTATACGGTTCTTTTCCCTCTTCATTGTTGCTGGAATGTTTTTTCCTTTTACCAGGCTTAGAGCAGATTCCTTAAATCTGCCCTTTTCCCCGGGAGAGGAAATTTTATATAATATCAGGTGGCAGCAGATCAAGGCCGGAACCTGCAGTATAAAGGTGCTGCCCTCGACCAGGGCCAACAATAATCCGGTTTTTCATTTCCAGATAGCCGTCAACAGTAATCAATTAGTAGATAAGATATATAAAATCCGGGATGTGATGGAAGGATTTGTTTACGAAGATTTTTCAGGGTCATTGCTTTATAAACAGACCTCCACCGGGAAAAGAAAAAAAGAGATCCTTGTTGAATTTTTCCGGGAAAAGAATGAGGTGGTATATTCAAATTTTGGAGGCAAGCGTGATCCTGTGGAAATTCCTGACCATACCTTTGATCCTGTGGGAAGTTTTTATCGGATGCGAACCCTTAATTTTGAGGTGGGCAATACCCTGACCTTCCCGGTAAGCGACGGGAAAAAAACTTTTCTTCAAAAGGGAGAGGTTGTCAAAAAGGAAAAGATCTCCACCCCTTCCGGCGCCATTGATACCTTTGTTTTGGTCCCCTCTGTTACACATTTTTCAGGTATTTTTGAAAAGAGTGAGGACCCAACGGTCCGGGTCTGGATTTCTGCAGACGAAAAAAAAATTCCCGTCCGAATTCAGATCAAGGTGGTGGTGGGAAGTATCATTTTTGACCTGGCCTCATACAAACCGGGGGCTTAATGCAAAGGATTGTATAATGGAAATCCAATGGCTGGGAACAGCAGGGTTCAGGATAAAATTTGGGGGTCAGGTGATTCTTGTGGATCCATATCTTAGCAGAAACCAAGGAGCCAGCCCTGTTCAGCCCCTTGATCCAAAGGATATAGAAAAGGCATCCCATATTTTTATTTCCCACGGTCATTTTGATCATCTTCTGGATGTTCCCCTTATCGCATCCCGTACCAGCGCTGTGGTCTATTGTTCCCGGGAGACAGCCGATTCCCTGGAAAAAGCCGGCCTTGGCAAAGACCAGATCCATGGGATTTCCAGAGACAAATGGGAAGGCCGGTTTGAAACCTTCCATGCCCGGGCGCATTTCAGCAGCCATGTCAAGTTTGATAAAAAGCTGCTGTTCTCCACCCTGGGGAAAATAAATTTTAAGATACCCAGATACCTGCCCCTGTTTATAAAATATCCCTGTGGCCAGGTATTGAGCTGGCAGCTTTCCCTTGAAAATAAAATTGTACATTTTTTCGGCAGTGCAGGGTCTTCCCTGGAGGAATTGGAGCGTCTCGGGAAGGGGGCCATTGATATTTTACTGGTTCCTTTGCAGGGGCACTCAAATATCTGTGAGATTGCAGCCAGGTATGTGAAAATTCTCCACCCAAAGCTGGTGATCCCCCATCACCAGGACGATTTTTTTCCCCCCATTTCCAGACAGGTGGATATTACCCCTTTTGTGAAACAAGTGAATAATGAATCCCCCTCCACCCGGATAAAAATTTTGAAACTCAACGAAACCCTTTTTGTTGAATAGGGGGGGTTGATTTTTTCAAGCTTATTCTACCACCAGTGGATAAAAATATAGTATATATTGGTTGGATGTTTTAATACAATTATCCTTTACAGATAGTCCTGGGGGCGTTTCTTCTTCCTGAAAAATCAGGAAAGGCTATAGCGACCATAAATATTTGAAATTCAAAATTATCTTGAATTTGGCTGAACAGGAAGAATTCTTGAATAAATTTGTCCTTTATGTAAAGGAATCCTAAACAGAAGTCGAGCAATTGTTCATTTAAAAAAGGTTTTTTAGATTTTCAACATGATATCAAAACTTGATATTATTCAGATTGTGGTGGTATCCAGCTATATTTTTATACACTTGACATTGATACCATTGTCAAATAATGGATATCTTGAATTGTATCCAGGTCTGCACAAGTACTTGTTCTTTTTTATCGAGGAAAATTATTAAAATGAACATTAGCGTTTTTTTAAGTCACAATCATAAGGACAAGCTCTTTGTTAGAAAATTGGCCAGAGATTTGGAAAGTCACGGTATCAAGTACTGGCTTGATGAAGCTGAGATGAAGATTGGTGATTCATTGATTCAAAAGATAAGAGAAGGAATAGATAAAGTTGATTATTTTGCTGTTGTACTTTCTCCGAATTCAATAGAGGCGCCTTGGGTTATAAACGAGCTTGATGTGGCTATGAATTATCAAATCATGGGGAAAAAAATCAAAGTTTTACCAATAATGCTTAAGGAGTGTAATCCTCCGGGATTTTTAGTAGGCAAACTATACGCCGATTTTCAAAATAAAGAGAATTATGAAGAATCATTTAGAAAGTTAGTAACTACTATTGGTGTAGTATTCAACAAAAGTGTATTGAGTCCGAAAAAGACCCAAAATAATTTAGGCTCCGCTTTGGATAAAGCCTTTTCAATGACATTTCCGATAATGAGTAGCCCATTTCATCGCCCTTTTCAATATATGGGAATGAATATACAGCAAGCAGAAGAAGCAGTTGGTATTGTTAGCAACAAAGTTGGTAATATCATAGTAGATAATGAAGAATGTCATATGCTACTTGAGGCTGA
>DAOWDR010000705.1 GCA_030638935.1 Desulfobacteraceae bacterium
ATTAAGCGATGGTTTGATAAGGTGTTTACAAAAGTTGACCAACTTAAATCATCCCCACAAGTTGGGCGCATTGTGCCAGAAATCTCAGACGATCAATTCAGAGAATTTGTTTATGGTAATTACCGAATTATTTACCGCATTGAAGTAAAACAAATTTCAATACTGACAATTCGACACGGAAAACAAATATTGCCCATAGATGAAATTAAGACATAACCCAGCGCTCAACCAGACTGCAAGGGGCTCTGTCGTCTTCATTCCTAAATAGTTCGGTTCTGTATTAATTGACCACCGAGAATTGCTGGGTTTTACACCCGTCTCTTTATAAAGTTTTTGAAATAGTCTATGATTGCCAGCTTGAAACATATAAAAATAATTATGATTAATAGATAACAGGAAAAGAAAATGGGCGTTGAAAAAGACTGGAACTTTGACGAGATCATTGACAGAAGCAATACCGGGTCCATGAAATGGGAACCCAGCGTATTAAGGATGAAATTTGGTCGGGGAAGGGAAAATCTTTTGCCCCTGTGGGTGGCAGACATGGATTTTTTAAGTCCTTTTGTGGTGAGAAAGGCCATGGAAGAACGGCTGGCCCATCAGATTTATGGGTATACCATGATGGATGCGGGATATAATGATGCCTTGATATCCTGGTATCAACGGCGGCACCAATGGGAAATACAATCTGATTGGATACTCACAAGTCCGGGTGTAGTGCCTGGAACCAATTATCTTATTCAGCGGTTTTCCAGTCCAGGGGACAAGGTTCTCATCCAGACCCCGGTTTATTATCCCTTTGCCCAGTCCATTGTTAACAATGGACGGCAGGTTCTGGAAAATCCTTTGAAAATTAGTGAAGGCCGCTATCAAATGGATTTTGATGATCTATTAAAAAAAGTTGCAGATCCCAGGGTCAAGCTTGCCATTCTCTGCAGTCCCCACAATCCTGTGGGCAGGGTCTGGACCAAAGAGGAGCTTGAACAATTTGGAAAAATCTGTTTGGAGAACAATGTATTGGTCTTTGCCGATGAAATCCATTGCGATCTGATTATGCCGGGATTTAAACATATCTGTTTTCAGGATATCTGCCAAGAGTTTGCCCAGCATTCCATTGTTGCCAATTCTGCCAGCAAGACCTTTAACCTGGCAGGTCTGCACCAGTCAAGCCTCATCATCCCCAATAAAACCCTTCGCAATGAAGTTTCCATATATTTTGAAACCCTGGGGGTAGGGCCCCGGGGTAGCGGCACCCTGTTCGGGGCCATTGCAACACAAGCTGCCTACAATGGGGCAGAACCCTGGCTGGATGATCTGCTTTTATACCTTAAAGACAATTTTATCTACCTGAAAACAAGCCTTGAAGAACAATTGCCCGGGGTAAAGGTTTTTGACCTTGAGGGAACCTACCTGGCCTGGGCGGATTTTCATCCCACAGGTTTGTCCCATAAAAAAATTATTCAAATTATAGAGGAGGAAGCCGGGGTTGCTCTGGATCATGGCGACTGGTTCGCCGATAATGGGGCAGGGTTTGAACGGTTCAACATCGCCTGCCCAAGGGTTATTCTGGAAAAAGCTGTTACAGCTGTTGTGGCCGGCTTTAAAAAATATTTATAAAAAGTTATACCAAACAGTTGTACCAAACAAGAAAGGCCCCGGGAAAAATCTTTTTCCCGGGGCCTTTCTTGTTTGTCTGAGTAGGTCTGTTATGCCCCCAGGTAGGCCTTTTTAACCTCGGGGTTGGTGAGCAGTTCGTCTGCAGGTCCTTCAAGGACCAGGGACCCGTTTTCAATCACATAGCCCCTTTGGGCAAATTTAAGGGCAAGCCTGGCATTCTGTTCCACTAAAAGGATGGTGGTCCCATGCTTGTTGATCTCTTTTAAGGCCTTAAACATGTCCAGCATGAGAAGAGGCGCAAGCCCCATGGAAGGCTCGTCCAGGAGCATGATTTTGCGTCCAGACATATAGGCCCGGCCAACTGCCAGCATTTGCTGCTCCCCGCCGGAAAGGGTTCCGGCCAGCTGGTCTTTTCTTTCCTCCAGCCGGGGAAAAAGGTCAAATACCCATTTTTTATTCTTGATAATCTGTTCCTTGTCTTTCCTGGCAAAGCAGGCAAGGATCATGTTTTCAGTAACAGTCAGATTACCAAAGATTCGTCTGCCCTCCGGCACATGGGAAATTCCCAGGCGTGATACCACACGGTCGGTGCTGTATTTAAGGATGTTTTCCCCTTCAAATTCCAGAATTGATTCAGGATGGGAAGGGACCATTCTTGAAATGGCTCTGAGGGTGGTACTTTTTCCGGCACCATTAGCACCAATAATAGTTAAAATTTCCCCTGCCTCAACGGAAAAACTGATGCCGTGAAGTGCCTTGATGTTTCCATAGGATACCTTTAGATTTTCAACTTTTAATTGCATCAGGTCAGATCCTCCTTGCCAAGATAGGCTTCAATGACTTCGGGATTATTCTGAATTTCCTCTGGCGGGCCTTCGGCAATGAGTTCTCCAAATACCAGGGTCTGGATATACTGGCATAGATCCATGACAAATTTCATCCTGTGTTCAATCAAAAAGATTGCCACTTTAAAGTCTCGGTGTACCTGGCGGATGATTTTTATCATCTGAACCAGCTCGTCCGGTGTCATGCCGGCCGTGGGTTCATCAAGAAAGAGCACCTTGGGATTGGTTGCCATGGCCCTTGCCATTTCAACCCGGCGCTGGGCCCCATAGGGCAGGTTGGTCACCATCTGGTTTGCATGTTGTTTGATGTCAAATAATTCCAAAAGTTTATAGGAGTTTTCTTCCACCCGGGTCTCTTCCCTGCGACAGGTCGGGGTATTGAAAAAAGACCCGAATAGTCCGTAGGTTAGCTGGGAATAATGGGCCATTTTGACATGGTCCAGCACATTCATGTGCCGCCAGAGCGCAAGGTTCTGAAATGTTCTTCCAAGACCCTTTGCCGCTATTTCATTGGTTTCAAGCCCCTTTATATTTTCATTTTCCAGGGTGATACTCCCCTGGGCCGGGGTGTAAACCCCTGTGATCAAATTGAAAATAGTTGTTTTCCCGGCGCCATTGGGTCCGATGAGCCCTGTTATCTGTTGGGGTGCAATGTTCAGGTTGTAATTGTGAACAGCACGTAACCCGCCAAAATAATGGGTCATATTTTTTACACTGAGCAATGCTGACATATTTACACTCCTAATTTGCCTTTAATCGGTTCTTTTTTAATCGTGTCTTTAGTAATCTGGTCGCCTTTATTTTTGGCCCTTAACAGTCGTTTGGCATTGATCTCCGTGAAAGATATCAGGCCGTAGGGTCTAAAGATCATGACAAAGATTAAAATCAAAGGAATGATGATCCACTTGAAAAGTTCAAGGGGGCGCAGGGCTTCTCCAAGCACATTGATACTCACGGCTCCCACAATGGAGCCCACAATGGAGTTTAGGCCGCCGAAATAGACCATGGCAAGTATTTCTGCCAGACGGTTAATACTGAACATCCCGGGATTAATATAGGCCAGAACATGGGCAAAAAGACCGCCTGCAACCCCTGCCCAGAATGCGCCGAACATAAAGGCGGTCATTTTGGTTTTCCGGGTTTTAATGGTCATGGATTCAGAGGCTGCCTCGTCGTCCCGAACCGTATTCAGTGCCTTACCCATGATGGAGGTGACAAAATTGTGAACAATCCAGATGCAGAGCATGGTCCAGATGAAGATAATGGGCAAAGGGGCATAATCGGGCTGGCCGCCCATGCCCCTGGCACCGCCTATGATATGCAGGTTCTCAACGGCAGATTTAATAATAAACAAGAAGGCCAAAGAGATAATTGCCAGATAATCCCCCCTTGTTCTAAAGGAAGGAATGGCCACAAGCAAAGAGCCTAAAGCAGCAGCAACCCCACCGGCCAAAAGGGCAAAGGGAAAGAGCCAGGGGCCAAAAGCTTCCGGTAAAAGGGCAGTACCGAAAGTTTTATCGTTCACAAACAAGAGCAGGGTGATAATGGATGAGGTGTAGGCCCCCAAGGCCATGAAACCGGGATGGGAACAGGAAAATTCCCCCTGGTATCCATTGATCACATTTATGCTGACGGTGAGAATAATTGAGATCAGGGTCAGTTTGATGATCAGTACCCTATAATCATTTATGCCTGCCCAGAGATGAAGGACGGCATAGAAAAAAAGGAGGTGGATGATGACGGAGAGCCACAAAGGCAGTTTTTCAAACAGTGTAGCCAAAGGATTGGTAAAATTGCAACTCACCTTGGCCACCAAAAGGATGGGGATAACATATACGATCAGGTCATACCCCAGGGCTCCGGGTATCATCATTGGTTTCTTGAGCATGATCAGGGCACCGAATAACACCGGTATTTTGGGAAGTCCAAGATAATAGGAGATATAGTCATATCCCCAGTAATACTCGATCAGCACGGCCACAAGAGTACCTAAAAGCCAGCCCAGCATGGGAATATTTGAAAATATGTGTTTAAATTTTCTTACAAGTTCCATTTAATGTTCCTGTATTGGTTTTATGATACAGATTATAATCTTAATTTTGTACTATGCTCCATTCCGAAAAATCCTCTGGGCCTGAAGGTCAGGATGACAAGGATAATAGAATAGGCAATCAAATCCCTTAGGGTAGACGGGAAGATTGTTGCCACAAAAATTTCAATAAACCCCAACAGATAGCCAGCAAGGGCGGCACCTTTTATGGAGCCTCGTCCACCAAGGATAGCTGCAACAAATGCCTTCCAGCCAATGATAACTCCCATATAGGGGTCGAGTATGGGATATGCCTGGCCGTAAAGTATTCCTGCAACCGAGGCTAAACCTGCGCCCACGGCAAAGGTTAAGGGGGCAATGATGTTGATGGAAACTCCCATGAGGGGGACGGCAAGAAAATCATAGGACATGGCCCGCATGGCCATTCCCCACTTGGTTTTCTGGATAAAGGTGTGCAAAGCCAGCATGAGAAAAAGGGAGATGATAATGATCATCACCTTAATATTGGTGACATAGATCCCACCCACATGATAGGTGACAGATTCCATCAGGGGCGGAAAACTTAAGCGTTTGGCACCCAGCATGATCAAAATTCCGGTTTCAAATATAATGCCGATCATAAGTCCTGTAATGGCGGCAGAGGCCCGGGGTGCATTTCGCAGAGGCCGATAGCCTGCCACTTCAACAA
>DAOWDR010000592.1 GCA_030638935.1 Desulfobacteraceae bacterium
ATATGAAAACGATAAAAAAAATAGACTCTTAATCAGTAGGTCCCGGGTTCGACTCCCTAACGGCCCACCATTAAAAACAAAGGTTGGTAGCTGCTTTTTAGCTCACCAGCCTTTTTGTTTTCCTCGCCAAACTAAGCCAATCTATCCAATTTTGCCGGGATTTTGGTGGCTTAACAAATAAAACATTGATTTATTTTAAAAAAAGTATAATTAAATTTGTGGACACCATCTTTTAAAAAGGAATCCATATATCAGTGAAAAATAATCCTGAAAGTAAAAAAACAATGAATTTACGGGGTGAACCCAGAACAAAAAATCTGAAAAATGCCAGTGTTGAATTTAAACCTGGGAACAACACAATGGTCTACCATTTCAAACTAAAGGACTTCTCCTCAGAGGGATTTGGTATACTGGTGCGGAAAGATTCCAAGGTGCTTAAGCATATCAAGCAAGGGGATGTTCTTACCATGATGTATCATCCTGAGGCAGCGACCAATCCCGTACCCCATAATACCCAAATAAAACACATTTCAGAACCAAAGCCTGGAAAACACCAAGATCATTTACTTGTTGGACTTTTGATTCTTGAATCAGGCTGATGGTTCGGTTATCTATGTTCCAGCAGCATTTCCCCAATTATGGCTGCAAAATTTTGATCTGTTTTTTATTATTCTGGATGGATTTTGTTACGATTCCAAAACAATATGAACAAAAATGATCAGCCAAGTTAAAAATAAGCCTTGACATGGAAGCTGGTTCCCCAGTAGAGATTCAAGAGAACATCTAACAAAAATCAAACCAGGAATAATGCGATGCCGGATTCATCTGAACCCAAAACCCGGGTTTCCGAGTTTCTTCCCTATGTGGTGCCTTTTATTGTCTTTGCAGGCTTTAGCTACCTGGTACCGGTATTTAACCTATCCAAAGCATTGGTATATCCTGCCAAAATATTGTCGGTGATGGCATTGTTATTTTTCTACTGGCCAAGGGTCAAGCATGAAATTAAGGTTAATCTTGATTTAAATGCCGTGATGGCAGGCATTGCCGTTTTTATCATCTGGATAGGGCTTGAGAATCTTTATCCTAAAATCGGCCCTGAATCCGGCTTTAACCCCTTTGAACTCTCCCGGGGATCCCATTCCTATCTACTAATCGGAAGCCGACTCTTTGGTGCGGTCATGATAGTCCCTGTAATGGAGGAATTATTCTGGCGGTCCTTTGCCTTGCGATTTCTCATCAACACCAATTTTACACGATACTCCCTGGGTACCTTTAGCTGGTTTTCATTTATTTTTGTTTCCATTGCCTTTGGACTGGGACACCAACGGTGGTTGCCGGGAATATTTGCCGGTCTCATCTATGCCATACTCCTCTACCAGAAAAAAAATCTGTTTTCCCCCATTCTGGCCCACGGTGTTACAAATTTTCTTCTAGGAATTTATGTCATTGCAAACAATGAATGGGGATTCTGGTAATTCCGGTAATTCTTTATAAAATCTATTTTAAAATATTTGGACCAATCGGGTGTGTTTTAAAAAAAATTCACTAATTAAATCATATTGATATTTATAATTTATCCATGTGCTTGACTTGGAAACTAAAAATATATTAACATAACTTATATTATAAATCATATTCAATTCCTAAAACCCATTATCAACAGATATTTTTTGGAAAGTATCTTAAAAATCAATAGCTACCAGGTCAATAATGCATAGTGAGGAGATGTAATGAATGATTTTTTAAGAAACCTAAGAAGTTCCCAGAAAAAGGACGCTCCTCCGCCAAGGAAAAACCTTGACGGCAATTATTATCATCAGGCCGATAGAAGAACAAGCAGTGACAGAAGGACAACCGCCGGGTTCGCCAATATGGAAACCTTTGCCCAGCAACTGGGAGATGCACTGCCTGAGATCCTGGAAAACACGACCACTTTGACTGAACAGGTTGAAAAACTGGCCGCTACCAACGAATTGCTGACTGAAGCCAAAATCCGGCAGTACAATGCCGTTGCCGATTTTTTCAATAGTTTAAACAAAATGGTATCAGAAAATACTGGAACAGACAGTTCCTGCGGCCAGTCACAAAAAGTCACCACCAGTTATACATCCGGAACCCACTACACCAAAGACGACATACTGTCCATTATACAGAACATGCGAGACCAGGGGGCCACATTTGCGATCATTGCCGATTACTTAAAAGAAAAAGGCATGCCAACCTTTTCCGGCAGAGGAGAATGGCATGCCCAGACAATTCACAGACTTTGTAAATAGACTTATTTCACCTTCATACCCTGAATTATAATTTTAAATGTTGTCCTCAGAGTGGGCCTGACAAAATCTTTTTGATCGTTTAAAAGACGTTTGGAATCCACCCAAAGCACAACCCCGGCATAGGAACCCCATAAAACATCGGCCATGGCCACAGGATGTTCATCAACAAAAATACCGGTGTCAATCCCTTCCCTTACCACATCAATGATGGCACCATGGGCCTGGGAAGAATATTTTTTCAACTGCTGCATGACTTCATCGGAAAGATTATGCAGGGTTTCTCCAGACTGAAGGTGAAATAAATTGATCAAAATATTGGAATCATAATTATATATATCAATAAATACCTCACCAATTTTCGCAATTTTTTCTTCAACAGATATGTTCTGATCAACAACTTGTTTTAGTTCAGCACCCAGATGTTTTAAAATATTAATGGACAAGGATGTGTGAAGCTCTTCCTTATTTTTAAAATACAGATACAGAGTACCCGGACTCAATTCAGCCGCAGAAGCGATTTCTTCCATTGTGGCACTGTTAAACCCCTTTGCAGAAAACACTTTACGTGCCGCAGCAATAATGTCGTCTCTTCTTCTTTCCTTTTCCCGCTGTTTACGTTCATATATACCCATCTCCACCTCTTTATTTTTTGAATATGATTCATAAACTGTATAGATGCACCGATAGATACAAAAATCTGGAAAAAATCGCAACAATAAAGATATAAAAATTTTAAATATAATCATATTTGTGATTTATTTCATTGGTTTTTTTAGCTTTTTGTATTCACATTAATCGTTTTATTTACTATCATGTCCTTTAAAAACAACTAACCGTTAAAATCGACGGAGAACTATATCATGTCAAAAACAACTTACTGGGCCGACAGCTATGTGGAAAAACTTTCAAATGCAAAGAACGCTTTGCAACATATTCGTCCGGGACAGAGGGTCTTTATCGGATCCTCATGCGGTGAGCCCCAACACCTTGTCAATGAACTATCCCAGGCATCTGCCCGATTCACAGACCTTGAAATCGTCCGGCTTCTCAGTATTGAAAGCGGCCCTTTAACCCTGATTGCCAACCGGTCACACTCCCAGCAATTCAATATCCGGTCTTTTTATCTGGGGTCAGCCTCCCCCAAAGTAATCAGCAAAAACAAGCGGTTCATTACCCCCATTAATTTGTCCCAGATTCCCAGATTGTTTAAATCAGGGCTTATGCCCCTGAACGCTGCTGTGATTCAGGCTTCACCCCCGGATGATTTCGGATGGATGAGTCTCGGGGTGTCCGTGGATATCACCCTGGCAGCCTGTGAATCTGCAGAGATTGTCATCTGCCAGGTCAATCCGAATATGCCCAGGGTATTGGGAAGAAGCTTTATCCATGTCAATGATGTGGACTTTATTGTTGAGCACGAAGAAGAACTGCTCACCATCAAACCCTTGCCGGAGCTGGAAACAGCCAATGTCATTGCCAGACACATCTCGCGGCTCATAGATGACGGATCTACCCTCCAGACAAGCTTAGGGGTCACCAGTGAAGCCACCATGGTCTGTCTGGCAGACAAAAATGATATTGGGGTTCATTCACAATACCTTACTGACAGTATAATGCGGCTTTTCTCCATAGGAGTCGTCTCCAACAAAAAAAAGGGTTTCAATGATGGAAAGCTTGTGGCAGGAAGTGCCGTGGGTTCCAATCTGCTCTATGAATTCCTTGATGACAATCCCTCCATAGAATTTCACCCCTCTGATTATATAAATAATCCGGCCATTATCGCCCGGCACAATTCCATGGTTTCGCTTAAT
>DAOWDR010000356.1 GCA_030638935.1 Desulfobacteraceae bacterium
GGGCACTTAAATTCAATTCACCTTCACACAAAAATGACTTAAAGCAAATTGCAACAAAGGGGTTTTTAATTAATATTCTTAATCCTAAACTATCAATATTCTTCTTGGCTTTTCTACCGCTTTTTGTCTCGCCAAACACCTCAGCACCAATGTTTGAGATGCTTATTCTGCGTGTTGTATTCATGGCTATGACGTTAATTGTTTTCATTTTGTATGGTATCTCAGCAAATGGAGTTCGAAGGCACGTTGTCAACTCCCCGAGGGTAATTGTCTGGCTACAGCGATCATTCGCTGCCACATTTGCAGCCCTTGGTATTAAGCTTGCGGCGACAGACCAATAATTTGATCAACGACAATTATTTTTTCCTTGCAACGACAATTAAAATTCCCGTTTTTTTCTCTGTGTAACTATCTAATTTCATTAAAAAACATTTGCAAATACTCCGTGATTATGTTTTTTAAGTTTATCCTTCCGGAGGATAGGGCAATGCTGGAGAGCAGCCCGAGCGCCGAGAAGGTGACTGAAGTATGAGGGCCGCATGATATTGTGCGGCCTCATCTTTTTTAATCTCTTGGTTTTTGTCTTCTCTCATACTTTGGTCCTCAATGCGATAAACTCCGGGGCTTTGGGGGAGGTCAACTGCAACCAATACCTTTTTTTCCAACTGGCTGGGATAAAAATATTCTGCTTGCCCTTATTCGTATACATCTGATACTGATAGGATCTGTATGCTCCCAGGACCTTATTAAAATATGGCAAAAGGTATTGGCTTGACATCAGAGAGATGCTGTAACAAGATATAGGCAAGACCCTAAAAAAACGGAGAGGATTGTGAGCGATACAAACGAAAAAAAGGCTGTTGTCATGATTGTGGATGATACTCCAGAAATCCTCCGCATCCTCATTGAACTGCTCAAGGACGATTATCAGCTTATCCCGGTTAAGTCCGGGGAGGCTGCCCTGAAACAACTGGAGAACAAGCCCTTTCCTGACCTCATCCTCCTGGATATTGTCATGCCGGAGATGGACGGCTATGAGGTTTGCAGCAAGATCAAGGATGACCCGAAAATATGCCATATCCCGGTGATCTTCATCACAACGGTGACCGAAACCGTGGATGATGCCAAGGCCTTTAAAATCGGTGCGGTGGACTATATTACCAAGCCGTTTAACCCCATGACCGCAAAGGCCCGGGTAAAGACCCATATTGAACTGAGCAGAACCATGAAGGCCCTCCAACTGGCCCTGAACAAGATCAAAACCCTGAACGGCCTGATCCCCATCTGCTCCTCATGCAAGAAAATCCGTGATGACAAAGGGTACTGGAACCGTTTGGAAGCGTATATCGAAGAGCATTCAGATGCCTTTTTCAGCCACGGCCTCTGCCCTGGCTGTTCCGATAAAATTTACGGTGATAAGGCATGGTACCAGAAGACCAAAAAGAAGAGAACTATGCAAGGGGAGAATAAAGAGGCCTAACCCTGCATTTAACTCTGTCTGCTTTTGCAGGATTCTCTAAAGCACTTTATATACCTTGCTTTGTTCTTCATGGATAATCAAATCCAGAAGTAAGGTCCCTTTTCCAAATCCCATTGACATGACCCGTATCAGGTAAGCAGCATTAATTTTTAGGCGGCCTTGGAAGGTCCTTGCCCTCAAGGCGTTCCTGGAGCAGAACATAGGGGTCTTCTACCATTTTGTTCCAGTCTGCCATTGTCTGGTCCCAAAGTTCCTGGACCTGTGGGGGGTATTGTCCGGGATCATTGCCATAGATCCGGACAACATACTTCATCAGATTATAGCAGATGGTTGCCTGGCCGCATGCCACAAGGCAGGGTTGCTTGTAAGCACCCCGAGATGAAAGGCGGCAGCCCTGGAGCCGCCCCCTGATAAGGTGATACCCAATGGTTTTAATACATGCTCTTCATTGCTTTCATTCATGACTATTCCTCCTTGAATCAATTCTGATACAGATCCATGTAAAGTTTTTTTGACAGATTGCCGTTGGCGTCTGTAAGCATTGTGGGCTTAAAATAGTTTTCATACCGTGCATCAACCCGGAAGGCCGGAGTATAAATGGAATCCAGGGGTTCGGTGGCACCTACATAGGTTCTTTTAATATGCCCATTTTGAAACCCTTTGAATAGTTCCGATCTTGCGGTGGTCAATTTCGGGGCCGCAATCAGCGGGCCGCTCAGCAGGGCCTGGCCCATCTGCCACCATCCCATTTTTCCTTTATACCGGTTAAAAAACTTTAAACTGTGACGGAAAATTTTCCTTCGATAGCCTGAAAGATTCTCAAGCGCTCTGACAAATTCAATGGCCTCGTCCATTGAATCCAAAGGGTTCAGCGTCAACGTCGACCCGTTTAAATCCCTAAGTTTGGTATTGGGCAGAAATTGATTTTTTCTTAGACTCTTGTTAAACGACGGTGTCCCCACCAGGGGAATGGCCAGGGTAATAAAGCAGGGCAGTGTGATATCCGGGTGATTGATGATAAACTCAAGTTCATCCTTACACTCTGAGATCTGCCGTGTGGACAGATCAAAAATCAAACCATAGTAAAATGATATGCCGGCATCCAGGCATTTGCGTATAATGTCCACCTGGGGCATTCGCACATTTTGATACTTTTTGAAATTGATCAAGGCTTCTTTGTCAAAGGATTCAACACCGCTGAACAGATTTACACAGCCTGATTTTGCGGCAAGTTCAAGATTTTCATCGTTCAGAAAGAAGTCATTGGTTGTGATGGCGCACCAGCGCTTAAAATATCCTCTGTCCCTAAATTCTTCGATGAGTTCAAACCGGTCTAAAAGAAATTGTCTGTTTGTGCCGTAAAAATTATTATCAATAAAGGCCACCCCCATTCGTTTTCCCATTGCCAGGAACTGGTCCCGCAGATAATCAATGGAATACTCCTGGAATTGGGCATTTTCACCTGTCAAAGAACAAAAATCACAGGCGTAGCAGCAATTCCTGCTGGATTCAACATGTCCGAAATATTTTATCCAATAGGCAAGATCATACCGAGGGATCGCCCAGCCTTTCTCCAGAAAACTGTCGGATATATATTTTTTGCCAAAGGCATCTTCAATCACGCAAGCCATCTGCTCAATGTCTTTGGTACAGCAATAATCAAAAAATTGTGTTGAATAATTGTACAGTATCCGGATAACAGGTCCGCCTGCCACAACAATGACATTTTTATTTTTGGTTCTTGCATAGGCCGTCAAATGCAGCATCCTGTCAAAAGCTGAATTCAAGCCTGTCAGCACCAGCATATCCGGAAATGACAGAAGCTGTTCATCTTCCAAAGGCCCGCTGTATACCTCATCGTAGAGTTTGATGTCACAGAGCTCAGGGGAAAACACACCCGCTAAGAATGCGGTGGTCATGGACTGGGGATACTTGGATTTTCTCTGGACAGGAATTCTGAATTCATCCATGTAACAATTGACGATAAGTATTTTTTTTTTCATCATTTCTTTTCTCGTTCGAAGATTTAAATGATGGACAAGCCATTCAATCTCATATTAGAATGTCCAATTATTGTTTTTCCACTTTGACCATAAATGGTGCGGGTTATCTATGAAAAAGACGTTGAATACGCAATCATTCACCGAATATAAAGTCATCGAGACTGTTTACGAAAGTAAGCGTTCTCTTGTCAACAGGATTCTTCAGCTATCTGATCAGCAAACCTTTATCTTTAAGCAATTGAATAAGGAATATCCGACATTTCTGGATCTGGCCCGGTTCAAAACAGAATACGAGACCATGCAAAGGCTTGAAATCAAAGGTGTCAGTCGGGTTTTTGGAATCGAAAAACATCACAACAGCCTGGGTTTTTTTTTAGAAGATATTGAAGGAAAATCACTGGATCGGATATTTCCATTTCAGGAAATTGATTTGCAAACCCAAATATCTTTGGCCATTCAAATCCTTGAAACCATTGACCGGATACACCGTAAAGGATTCATACACAAGGATATCAACCCTTCCAATATTATATGGAATCAAAAGACAGACCAGGTCAGAATCATTGATTTTGGAATTGCAGCAGAAGTGTCACAGGAAAACCGTGATTTTCATAATCCAGAATCAATGGAAGGCACACTGACCCATATTTCCCCGGAACAGACAGGACGGATGAACAGGGTGGTGGATTACCGGACAGACTTTTATTCATTTGGGGTAACCCTTTATGAAATGCTGACCCGTACCCTGCCGTTTAACTCAAAAGATCCCATGGTTCTGGTTCATTCCCACATTGCCAAACCTCCATGTCCGCCCCATGAGATCAACTCGCAAGTGCCTGTTCAACTATCGGATATCGTATTAAAATTAATGACCAAGCGCTCTGAAGATCGGTACCAGAGTATCTTTGGGATTATTTGGGATCTTAAGCTGTGTCTGGAGGACCTTAATGCAACAGGCGTCATAAGCCGGTTCCTTCCGGGACAAAAAGACATCTCAGAAAACCTTCAGGTCCCGCAAAAGCTCTTTGGAAGGGAAAAAGAGATAGAACAATTGTCAGAAACCTTTAACAGGGTTTGCAACGGCAATACCGAGCTCATACTGGTTTCCGGATATTCCGGTGTGGGTAAAACTTCTCTGATTCACGAAATTCAAAACCTGATTATAGATCGGAAAGGATTTTTCGTTTCCGGTAAATTTGATCAACTGGAACGGGATATTCCCTACAATTCAATTATTTGTGCATTTAATGAACTCATCGGCCAATTGCTGACCAGGCCTGAAGATGAATTGAACGTTTGGAAAACAGAGATATTAGCGGCACTGGATTCAAGCGGGCAGGTGATCGTTGAATTTATACCGGATCTGGAACTCATAATCGACAAACAACCCCCTATCAAAACTCTTCCCCCTGTAGATGCCCAAAACAGATTCAATATCATTTTTCAGAACTTCATTCATGTTTTCACAAAAAAAGAGCATCCCCTGGTGTTGTTTCTTGATGATCTGCAATGGGCAGATGCGGCTTCACTAAAATTGCTTAAGCTCTTTTTATCCGATCCGGCCACACAATATTTTTTTGTTTTAGGTGCCTACAGGGACAATGAAGTCAGCCCTTCCCACCCCTTAATGATAACCCTGGGTGAAATTGAGAAAACTGTGCCTACCAGTCAAATCGCACTCTCCCCCCTGGATGAAAACATCATAGATCAACTGGTCAAAGAGACCTTAAACTGCGCTGACCAGGCCAAAGCACTGTCCGGTTTAATTTATAAAAAAACAGATGGAAATCCATTTTTTGTACAGCAGTTTTTAACCACACTTTACCAGGAAAAATTATTAGAATTCGATCCTGAAGAGAATAGATGGAAATGGGAGATTTCAAAGATTCAAGAGGTTGGCATCACAGATAATGTGATCGACCTGATGAAAGACAAAATTCAGAAATTTGAGAAAAACACCCGGCAAGCCCTGAGCCTGGCTTCCTGTTTCGGCAATCAGCTTAATCTTTCGATCCTTGCGGTTGTTTGCATGCAATCGGTCAGCCAGACTTTTAAAGCTCTTTGGCCCGCCATCCAAAACGGCCTGGTAATCCCCATTGGTGAGAACTATAAGCACATTCAGGCAATGATGGAAATTGACAGTGAGGCCTCAGGGTTTGTTGAAGGCATTAAATTCAAGTTTCTTCATGACCGTGTTCAACAGGCGGCATACTCATTATTTCCGGAAAAGGACAAACAGCAAGCCAATCTTGAAGTCGGCAGGTTGCTTTTCAAAAACACCCCAAAAGAGGATATAGCGGATCAGGTCTTTAATATTGTTAACCATTTCAACTTTGGTCATGAATTGATTTTAGACCAAAGGGAAAAATATGAATTGGCAAACCTCAATCTTTTGGCAGGGAAAAAGGCCAAAACCTCAACAGCATATGAAACAGCCATACATCATTTTGACACAGGGCTGACCCTTCTTCCTGCAGACAAATGGCGGACAGATTATGATCTTGCACGTTTATTTTCCCTTGAAAAAGCGGAATGCGCATACCTCATTGGTGATTTTAAGACGTCTGAAGCCCTTTTTAAAATAATTATAGACCATGTGAAAACAGATCTTGAACAGGCCCAGGTTTATAATGCTAAAATCCCCATGTACCAGATTCGCGGCAGGGCCTATGAAGCTGTGGAACTTGGGTTTAAAGCCATTGGGTTGATGGGAATGAAATTCTCCATAACCCCTGGAAAGCCATCAGTTCTGGCCCAAATTTTGAAATCAAAAATAAAACTTCGAAAGGGTAATATTGAAGATCTGGAATATCTGCCTGAAATTCAAGATGAGAAGGTCCAATTGATATTGGAAACCATCAGCGTCATCACCCCTTCTGTGGGGTTTCTTTCCAAAAACCTGCAGGCATATCTTTCATTGCAAATGTTCAACCTGACATTGAAATACGGTAACTCAAAATTTTCCCCCCTGATTTATACCCTGTATGGTTTTTTCCTTTGTGCCGTGTTCAGTGATTACAGCCAGGGCCACAGGTTTGGGCAACTGGGATTACGATTCTTAAAAAAAACCAATGATAACAATCTGATTTGCAAAGCTCACCTTGTATATGCAAGATCAATCAATCATTGGAAAAATCATGCAAAAGAAAATCTGAATGCCTATGCCATTGCATATAAATCCGGCATTGAAGCGGGCAATTTGTTGTTTTCAGCCTATGCAGCCATTTATCTGGTGATTACAAGATTGATTCTGGGAGATCATTTAGATCATATTTTAGATGAGGAAAAAAAATACAAAGGGTTTGTCAGGCGGGTTAAATACAATGACTGCCTTCCGTTCTTCACCTTGACCCGGCAGATGGCCTATGGCTTGAAAGGGCAGACAAGGGACAATACCTGTTTTGATGATGATCAGTTTGACGAGGCCAGATACACAAATCAGGTCAGGGAGGAAAACGAGATCCCCTTTGCGATTGTTTGGTATTACATCATCAAGACCCAGACCCTGTTTTTATTTGGAGAGTATGAACAGGCCCTGAAAATGGCCCAAAAAACCGAAGGTCAGCTGGAGAGCATCATTGGAAACATCGCCCTTCCGGAACATTGTTTTTACTACGCTCTGACCCTCACACATTTGTACCCAAAAACATCGGGCAATGATAAAAAACAATATTTAAAAATCTTAAAAAAGCAATTAAAAACATTTAAAAAATGGTCTGATAATGCCCCGGAAAATTTCGAGCATAAATATTTGCTGATTCAGGCGCAAATGGATCAAATTCTGGGGCAAAAAGAAAGCGCCATGGAATTGTACGAACAGGCCATCAAATCAGCCGGAAAAAACGGATATACACAGAACAAGGCAATTGCCAGTGAATGCGCTGCAAAATTTTATCTTAGTATCGGGTTTGTCACCATCGCCAAAACCTATATGACAGAAGCCCATTACCAATACTACAAATGGGGGGCCCCGGCCAAGGCCGCCTTTATTGAAAAAAAATATCCGCAGTTACTTGCTGCCGTAAAAAAGGATGAGATACTTTTTGAGCGGACAATGACCCAGAATGTTGCCGAGGATCTGGATTGGAATTCCATGCTCAAAGCCTCTCAAACCATTTCCGGTGAAATTGTATTGGGCACCCTGCTTAAAAAGATGCTGGAAATCATGATGGAGAATGCCGGTGCCCAAAGAGGCGTCTTTATACTTGAAGACCACGGCACCCTTAAAA
>DAOWDR010000100.1 GCA_030638935.1 Desulfobacteraceae bacterium
CCTTGCGCCTCTCCCTTTGTGTTACTGAAAAGCCCCCTTGCCACCTTGTATTGACCTGATTTAACAGACTCCATGCTAGGTCTTACACCGTCCAGCACAAGGGGTGCAACCCCGTCATCAATAAACCCCACAGACACATATCCAATGCCGTAGGGATCATTGTTGACTGCTGTTTTCATGGCGCCGTTGGAAACAACCACATTGGCTCTTTCAGTGATATGGGATTTTTTTAATGCTTTTTTCCAGAACACTGAACGGGTTCCGCTTGCCGCATCCCGGGTATAGACATTGATGGGTTTGTCCCGGCCGCCAACTTGTTTCCAGGAGGCAATTTTTCCTGAAAATATGTCCTGAAGCTGCTGACTGGAAAGTGATTTGACAGGGTTTTTAGGATTGGTGACGGCTGCCACCCCGTCAATGGCCCATTTGTACATTTTCAACCCGTATTTATTGACTTCAGCCTCGGTGGCCTGTCTGCCGGAATTGCCGATATCCACCAGCCCTTCTCCCACCTGCTTGATGCCGGCACCGGACCCCCCGCCTGCAATGGTGATCTGTATGTCGGGATTAAAAGACATAATATTTTTGGCCACAGCCTTCATAACAGGGATGTGGGCAGTACCGCCGGAAATTCTCAGGACCTGGTTCTCACCTTTAAACACATCCAGTTCACCGGCTATACAAAACCCGGTCATACAAAGGGTTGCCAGGAACAATACAAGGATGCCGGCTAAAATAATTGTTACTCTCTTTTTGTTGATATTCATTTTTTTCTCCTGCTGTTTATATTCTAATTTTGTTGTTTAATAAATCGTAAATAAAATTTTAATACATTACCCATTTTCAGATACTTTTTCCGCCAAAACTTTTTCCAATAGTATCAAGGCTGCCCCCAATGCCCCCATCATCTGGGGAGTCTCAGGGATAAGAACCTCTCTTGCAAGTTTTTGAGATAAAAATTCTCCAATGCAGGTATTATTTGCCACCCCACCGGAAAAAACAATGGGTCCTGGACCACAGACCCGGTTGATCATACCGGCAGCACGCTTTACCACGCTCAAGTGCAGGCCCCGGGCAATCTCACCGGGACTTGCCCCTTTTGCAATGAGGGAGGTGACCTCGGATTCGGCAAAAACCGTGCACATGCTGTTGATACTCAAATCATTTTGAGCAGCAAGGGCAGCCGGTCCAAACCCATCAATGGAAAACCCGAGATTTTTAGCCATTATTTCCAAAAATTTTCCGGTCCCGGCGGCACAGCGATCATTCATTTCAAATTTTTTTACCCTCCCCTTGTCATTTAGTGCAATGGCCTTACTGTCCTGGCCGCCGATATCCAGAATGGTCATGGCATCCGGGAAAGAAGAGATGACGCCTTTTGCATGTGCCTTGATTTCCGTGACAGTCCCTGCTTCATCAAAGGCGGTTTCAAAAAGCCCCCGGCCATACCCCGTGGCCATGATCTGATCATATTCCACCCCGTCCAGAATCCTACTTGCTTCGGAGATAGGATCAAACCCGGTATCGGCCTGACAGGACTCCATGAGCTTCCCTTGTTCATCCACCACAACCAGTTCAATGGTTCTGGAGCCAATATCAATTCCTGCATATTTTTTCATTATTTAAGTTGCTCGATAAAAGCCTCTATCCTGGTTTTTAATTGCCCGACATCCTCCATACCGTAATCGGTTTCAATCCGCAGGCAGGGAATATCCTTTTTTTCCAGGGCATTTTCAACGGAAATCGCCTCCATGGTATAAGGCTGACAGAACTGAAGGCCATAATGAATGACACCGTCTGCATTATAGGCCTTTACCATATCCTCGATATGATCGAGCCGGTCTTTATTGGGGGTAAAAATAGCACAATCCACATCAAAATATCTGTCTGTAATGGCATCCATGAGTTCATCCACGGTGGTACCGGTATCCCTGGTAAGATTTCGGGTACCCCGCTCTCCCACACAGGATTCCTCCCCCACGATCACAGCTCCCGAAGTTTCAATGATCCAGGGTAATTTCCAATTGGGCACGGCCATGGGACATCCGGAGATGAGAAGGCGGGGGGTCTTATCAGGAAAGACCCCCTGGTTAGCTTTGATTCTTTTTTCCAGTTCATCACAAATTTTATGGACAGACTCCGTGAACCGGGCCGGGTTATCATAAAAGAAAACCTGGTTTGCCAGCAGGGCATCCAGCCCTGAAATAGGTACTGGATCAGCTTTTCGAAGCCGGGCCAACCGATGGAGGGCCGCCCGTTTGGCATTGACAATCTTGATGGCTTCTTTGAGGGAAACATGGGTAATGGCAATACCTGTCAATTCTTCCACAGCAATTTTAAACCGTTCATATTCGGACCTGA
>DAOWDR010000310.1 GCA_030638935.1 Desulfobacteraceae bacterium
CGGAACCGGACACGGACGTCCGGTGAGAATGAAATGGAAGACCTTCCCCCACCGCTGCCGGGACGCTGCCAAAAACGCCTATAAATTTTCTTAAAAAAGGTCTTTCGATTAGGATGATTTTACTCAAGTCAAAATCTACATGCGATTTTTAAAATTAGGGAAGTGTTGTCTTGAACAACCCTAGGGCAATATGGTATCCTCGGGAAGAAAATTTTTAATGTTTGGCCTGCCGGCCGTTTTATTTGCTGCCGGTTTTTATTTTTTAAGTTAGGATAGTACAGCAATGTCATTGGTTCAGGAGAGAAGAAAAACCAGGCAAATTTGTGTGGGCAAGGTAAAGGTTGGATCTGAGACCCGGGTGTCGGTCCAATCCATGACCAATACCTTTACCCAGGATGTGGATGCCACTGCAGGACAGATTCTGTCCCTTGAAAAGGCCGGTTGCGAGATTGTCCGGGTTGCGGTTCCGGATATGGAAGCAGCCCTTGCCATCCAGCAGATCAAGGATAAGATTCACATACCTTTGATCGCAGACATTCATTTTGATTTCAGGCTGGCCCTGGCCGCAGCCGAGGCAGGGGCGGACGGTCTGCGGATTAATCCCGGTAATATCGGAGACACAAAAAAAATACAGACAGTGGTTGATTCTGCCCGTGCCCATGGGATTCCTATCCGGGTAGGGGTCAATGCCGGCTCCCTTGAAAAGGAAATTGAAAAAAGACTGGGCACCACGGCCAAGGCCATGGTGGAAAGTGCCCTGTCGAATATCCGGATACTCGAAAAGTTAGGTTTTTATGACATCAAGGTGTCCCTTAAGGCTTCGGATGTGACAAGGACGGTTGAGGCCTATCGCATGCTGGCACCAATGACCGATGTTCCCTTCCATGTAGGAGTGACCGAGGCAGGCGGGATCTATGCCGGGATTACCAAATCCGCCATCGGCATTGGCATGCTTTTGTCCGAGGGTATTGGGGACACCATCCGGGTTTCCTTGACCCGTGATCCCGTGGAAGAGATTCGGACAGGGTTTGAAATTTTGCGGGCCCTTGGCATCAGAAGCCGGGGACCGGAACTGATTTCATGCCCCACCTGCGGCAGGTGCAAAATAGATTTGTTTAAAATTGCCGAAGAGACAGAAAAAGCTTTACTTGAACGTTCCACAAAGATTAAAGTTGCTATTATGGGGTGTGTTGTCAATGGGCCGGGTGAGGCAAAGGAAGCCGATATCGGTATTGCAGGGGCCGATGGCATGGGTATTTTGTTCAAAAAAGGAAAAGTATTTAAAAAAGTAGACCAGGATCAGCTAGTGGCTCAATTGCTTTATGAAATAGACAAGATGACAGAAAATTCGGAGGAACGGAATGGGAAAGAAGAATAAGACAGCAATCACCCCGACCCGGGAAGAGGATTATGCCCAATGGTATCAGGAGGTTGTAAAGGCCTCTGACATGGCGGAAAATTCGCCGGTCAGGGGCTGCATGGTGATCAAGCCCTGGGGGTTTGCTTTATGGGAAAATATCATGCATGAAATGGATTCAATGTTCAAGGAAACCGGCGTCAGAAATGCCTATTTTCCATTGTTTATTCCATTGAGTTATCTTGAAAAAGAGGCCGAGCATGTGGAGGGGTTTGCAAAGGAATGCGCAGTGGTGACCCACCATAAGCTGGAAAAGGGGAAGGACGGCAAACTTGTGCCGGCAGGTGAACTGGCTGAACCCCTGATTGTACGTCCAACCTCTGAAACCATTATCGGCGAATCCATGTCAAGATGGACCTCTTCCTACCGGGACCTGCCCATTCTGCTCAACCAATGGGCCAATGTGGTTAGATGGGAGATGCGGACCCGGATGTTTCTGAGAACCAGCGAATTTTTGTGGCAGGAGGGTCACACCGCCCATGCCACCAAAGAAGAAGCCCAGGAAAGAACCTCACAGATGCTGGATATTTATACTAAATTTGTGGAGGAACAGCTGGCCATGCCCGTGATTTGCGGGCAGAAAACCGAGTCTGAACGTTTCCCCGGGGCAGATGATACCACCTGTATCGAAGCCATGATGCAGGACAAGAGAGCCCTCCAGGCCGGGACCTCCCATTTTCTAGGGCAAAATTTTGCCAAGGGGTCTGACATTAAATTTCAAAATGAAGAGGGCCAGGAAGCCTATGCCTGGACCACATCCTGGGGCACTTCCACACGGATGATCGGCGGCATGATCATGGTTCATTCCGATGACGACGGGATGATCATGCCCCCCAGAGTGGCACCGGCCCATGTGGTAATCCTGCCCATTCTTAAAAAAGGCGGGGACAACACCCAGGTGATGGAGAGTGTAAATGCCCTGAAACAGGCCTTGAGGGCCAAGGGTTTTCACGGACGGAAGGTGGAAGTGGAAATTGACAATAGGGATATCGGCGGTGCCAGGGGATGGGACTGGGTGAAAAAAGGAATTCCCGTCCGCATTGAACTGGGGCCAAGGGATATTGATAATAACTCCGTGTTCATGGCCAGAAGGGATACCAATGAGAAAAAATCCATGGACAGAGATGAGTTTATCAATAGTATTACCGATATTCTGGACAATATTCAGGATACCCTTTTTCAACGGGCTTTGCAGTTCCGCAAGGAAAATACTTTTTCCATTGATTCCAAAGAAGAATTTTACGCCCTTTATAAAAAGGCAAAAGGGTATGATAACGGGGCTTTTGTAAACTCCCACTGGTGCGGATCCAGAGAGTGTGAAGAAAAGATCAAAAAGGATCTTTCCGTTACCATTCGATGTATTCCCTTTGACAGTCCAATGGAAGAAGGGGCCTGCATCTGCTGCGGCAGTGCCAGTGAAAAACGAGTTTTATTTGCCAAGGCCTATTAACCTGTGCCTTCGGCGATCCTAGGGAGTATAATTGCGTGCTAAGGCACAATATGAGAAACCAGATGAGAGACAGGGGTGCGGCTCTGCCATGATTCGAATCACCGACATATTGGATAAGATTTATGAGTATAACCCGGATGCGGATCTGTCCATCATTGACCGGGCCTATATCTATTCGGCCCGGGTTCATGAGGGGCAGGTAAGGCTTTCCGGAGAACCCTATCTCTCCCATCCTCTGGAAGTGGCCAATATCCTGGCAGACATGACACTGGATGTGGAAAGCATTGCCGCAGCGCTGCTCCATGACGTGATTGAGGATACCCCGGCCACCAAAGAGGATATTGAAGATATGTTCGGTCCCGGGGTGGCC
>DAOWDR010000263.1 GCA_030638935.1 Desulfobacteraceae bacterium
AACAATCACCTCAAACTCCTCTTTTTTGCTCATTATTGCTGCAACATTCAGGTTATTGGTGATAACCTTTAATTTGTTGTGATTCATTAATTCGTTTGCAACAAGTTCTGTTGTTGTACCGATATTAATAAAAAGAGAGGAGCTGTCCTGTATCATGGAGGATACTTTTCCGGCAATTTTCTTTTTTTCATTAAGAAAGATTTCTTTTCGATGCCTGTAGGCCACATTTTCCGTACTTACGGATAAGCCGGCCCCACCATGGTATCTTGAAATAACCCCCTCGCCGTCGAGAAAATTAATATCTCTTCTGATGGTCTGGGGTGTCACATTGAACAGGGATGCCATTTCTTCTACTGTAACAAAACCATTGTTTTTGATCAGTGAAATAATTTCATCGTGTCTTTTGTTGATGGTCTTTCGTTTGTTTGTCATAAGCCTTTATCTGTCAGCCTCATTTCAGGGTGTTGTTAAGTTTCGTAAAACGATTATTAACCACAGTCCTTTGTTTCTTATATCCAGGAAAATGATTTTTCAATAGATTTTTTTTAAAATACACATTTGTATTGAAATAAATTTTCATTTAGTATTCGTTTTATTCACTTGCGGAAATTTTTTATCCATGTTACTTGCTTTTTCGAACATATTTTTTTGACATAGCATAAATTAAGACTTTAGCTTATGAAGAAAATGATAGAAACTCAAGTCCTCATTATCGGCGGCGGTGTCACAGGAACAGGTATTGCCAGAGACCTTTCTTTAAGAGGCCTGAATGTCGTACTCATCGAAAAACAAGATTTAAATGCCGGAGCCTCGGGCGGGAATCATGGATTGCTGCACTCCGGGGCCAGATATGTCTGTTCAGATCCCAAAGCCGCTATTGAATGTAATAATGAACTGAATATTATCAAAAAAACAGCTGGTCATTGTGTCGAAGAAACCAATGGTTTTTTTGTTGCAGTTCGTGGAGATGATGAAAAATATATCGCTGATTTTCCAGGGATGTGCACTGCCGCCGGTATTCCTTTTAGAGGAATCGACCTGAATGATGCAAAACAGATGGAACCTGCACTATCTGATGAAGCAATAGCAGTGTACGAGGTTAATGATTCATCGGTTAACCCTTTTAAACTTTCAATAGAAAATATGAACGATGCGGTTTTAATGGGTGGGCAGTATTTCAGCTATTGTATGCTTCAATGCTTTGAAATAGAAAACAAAAAAATTATCCGTGCTAAAATTCAAAATAAGATCAGCAATGAAATTTTTTATATTAAGGCAGATACCTATATCAATGCCACCGGGGCCTGGGCGGGTCACGTGGCTTCCTTGGCCAATATTCCCATAAACATGGTATTTTCCAAGGGCAGTCTCCTTGTTACAAGCAAACGTATTACCAAAAGAGTTATAAACAGGTTAAGAAAAGCCACTGATGGCGATATTCTGGTTCCCGGAGGGGTCGTCTCTATTCTTGGAACAACATCGGTGAGAGTTGATTCCCCTGATAATATTTTTCCCACAGTAGATGAAGTTGATCATATTATCAGTGAGGGAGAAAAGATGATTCCCTCCCTTGCGACCTGTCGATATGTTAGAGCTTATTCAGGTGTTCGTCCCCTTGTGAGTATGGGAAATAACGATGATAGAGAAGTCAGTCGCGGATTTACCCTGGTTGACCATGAAAAAGACGGTGTGGACAATTTTGTAACCATTACAGGAGGAAAGCTTACCACCTATCGATTAATGGCTGAAAAAACATCTGATATCATATGCAGAAAACACGGGGTTATTTCGGAATGTCAGACAAGGGGCACTGTCCTGCCTTCAACAAAAAGCGGTGAATGGTCGGAACCAGGGGTGGGTATCAGTGAATCCTTTGAGTCAAAAACAGCCCATGATCCTCTTTTGTGTGAGTGCGAAATGGTACCTGCAAGTGCCATTGATACGATCATTAATTCCATTAAAGAAAATAAGGGTAATCCTGATTTGACGTCCATAGCCCTTAGAAGCCGGGTTGGAAAGGGGCCTTGCCAGGGATCTTTTTGCAGCGTCAGGATATTATCCCACATGTACAATAACGATAAAATCATGAATTCCGCCGGAATTAATGATCTGAGAACCTTTTTAAACGAGAGATGGAAAGGCGAGCAGTCATTGCTATGGGATCAGGCAATTGTCCAGTCATCACTTAAGGAAATGATACATTGCGGTTTGTTTGGGCTTGAAATATTCAACGGTTGCAAAAGTGAAAAATAAACAAAACATAAATTGCGACCTATTAATCATCGGTGCCGGCTTTGCGGGCATGGTAGCAGCCGCCAGGGCATCAAGTCTTGGATTAACAACGGTTATGGTTGGCAATTCTTCCAATTTGTTTTTGGTCAGCGGGTTGTTTGATTTTTTGGGCGTTTATCCCATTGACTCCGGTCATTTATTAGATTCTCCCAGAGCAGGTTTGGAAAAACTTAAGAATGACAGCCCCCTTCATCCCTATTCAAAAATCGGGTATGAAAATGTTCTTGAAAGTTTTGATTTTCTAAAAAATTATTTAGCTTCTGCCGGGCTTGATTATCAATCAAACAACAATAAAAATTATTTTGTTCTGACTGCCGCAGGTACCTTTAAACCAAGTTTTATGGTGCCGAAAACCTTTTTAAAAGGCTGTGGTATTAACCAGGCAAAAAGAGTTTTGTTCGTTGATTTTAAGGGGTTGAGAGAATTTTCTGCAAAACAGATTGCCAATGTTATCCAGGATACCTGTTCCCCCGGACCAATATCAGGATCAACATTGACCATTGAAATACCAGATGTAACAAGCACTCTCAATCCAACCCTATTGGCCAATTTGTTTGAAGACAATCAATTTTTGAAATATCTTTCAAAAAAAATCGCCCCCTTTTCGAAAAATACGGATCTTGTGGGGTTACCTGCTGTGTGCGGTCTAAACAATAGTTTGGAAATCCTAGAAAAACTGGAAGAAATGACAGGTCTTGATTGTTTCGAAATCCCGGGCATGCCGCCTTCTCTCCCGGGATTAAGATTAAAAAATGCATTTGAAAAACAATTGTCAAAAAATAAGGTTCTTTTTTTAAGCAACTCAAAAATCCAATCCCATGGGTTTGAAAACCATCAATTTGTTTTGAATGCCACAACCCAGAACATGAATACCCAAATTACCAGTAAGGGAGTTATACTTGCAACCGGCAGATTCCCGGGTGGCGGGCTCCATGCAACAAGAGAAGAGATAACTGAAACTGTATTCAACCTTCCTGTTTGCCAACCTGAAAAAAGGAACCTATGGTATCTTTTGAATTTTTTTAATTCAAAAGGCCATGCCATTAACCGGGCAGGGATTGAAACCGATGATACCTTTAGACCTGTGGATCAGAATAACAGGCCGGTATTTAACAATCTTTATGCCGTTGGGTCTATTCTGGCCCATAATGACTGGGTAAGACTTAAATCAGGTTCAGGGGTATCCTGTGCCACCGCCTTTGCAGCTGTTAATAATTTTTATAACTCAGTATTTGACGGGGTCGTTAATGTTTGATGCCCTGTATATTTCGTTAATCATTTTAATCCTGGGATTGGTTTTTCAACTCCACAGGTTTAAAAAGGGCGGGCAATTTTTTAAAGAAAATAAAAAAGAGCATCACACAAATACGTTCTTCCAGGTCAAAGATTTTGCTTTAAATAGTTTTTTCCAAACAAAACTTTTTAAAGCTGGAAAAATAAGATGGGGCTTTCATTTTTTTCTTTTTCTTGGTTTTTTATATCTTGTTATTGTACATGCCCTCCATGGTGTGACTTCCCCTGTTCTGTTCGACAACTATGATCCAACTGTTGACCCCTATCAGTTTTTAAGGAACCTGACCGGTGTCTTGGTTTTAACCGGTTGTGCTGCCTTTCTTTTTCGCAGAGGCTTTAATAATAGGATCTCCCAGGATAAAAATGTGAAATATAAGGGCGTTTTTTCTATAATTCTGATCCTGCTGTTGGTTTTATCCGGTTTTTTGCTTGAAGCCTCAAAGATTATATCTGAACCTGTTTTCATGGAAATGGTTGAGGACTATTCAGACCTTGACGAAGAAACAGGGCTTTTGGATCTGAAACTTTTTTGGAAAAATAACTATAATGTTGTTTTTACAAAAGATATAGAGAGCTTCCCAAATGGGCTTGAAAATGGTCGGCTTTTAAATGAAGAATATTGTCTTCCCTGTCATTCAAACATAAAGTCCGCTTTTTTATCAAGCGTTATAGCAAAAACTATAGCCACCCAAGGGAAGGCTCTAAACCATTATAGAATAGATAAAACCTTTTATGTGATCCACTATTATCTTTGTCTGTTACTGCTGATCTGCCTTCCCTTTTCAAGACTTTTTCACCTGTTGCTGATCCCTTTTGCAAGCAGCAGGAAAAACCTGGGCCTGGATACTTTTCTGGAAAATAAGGCTTTTATAAATATAGCCTCTTTATATGCTTGTACAAATTGCGGGTATTGCTCCCAGGTATGCAGTGTTTACCCTAATTTTCAAATAACCGGAAACCAGGATGTACTGCCCCATTCAAAAATTGAATCTGTTAAAAGGATGATACAAAATCCCGGCACTGATAATTTTTGGCAATTGCAGTCAGGTAATGGTGAGTGCACCATGTGCTACAATTGTACTGATATCTGCCCATCCGGCATTGATCTGCAAAGTTTATGGTCTGTCCTGGATAAAAAACTGAATACCATGGGGTATGCTGATAATAGCTCTTTTATCAAAGACACCTCCCTTAAAGAATGGACAAAAAAAGAAGAAGCATATATCAGATTAAGCCCGGGGGATGAATTGACCTCGGATCTTGCAGACAGGGCTGAGGCTTTTGAAAAATGCATCCAGTGTACAATTTGCACTAATGTTTGTCCCATTGTGGAGTATGATTTAAATCAAAATGACATAACTCCCCACCAGGTAATGAATCTTCTCCGGCTTGGCAAAAAACATCTGGCAACCCGAACACGTATGGTGTGGACCTGTTTGACCTGTTATTCCTGCCAGGAGCACTGCCCCCAGGAAATTAGGGTGGCGGATATACTTCTGGAACTTCGAAACTGCGGAAGTGTGAGTGCCGATCTGATAAAACAAACCCAGAAACCCATAAGGCTGATAAATAGATGAAGCTTGCTTATTTTCCAGGGTGCAAAATTTCTTTTTATATGAAGGATTATGGTATCTCTTTTGAAGCATTGATGGAAAATTTAGGGGTGCAACTTGTTAAGCTTCCTTTTAATTGCTGCGGTTATCCTGAAAGAAGCAAGAATTTTGAAGTTTCAATTTTATCTTCAATAAAAAATTATGCCCTTGCACAACAATATGATCTTGATATTATCACGCCCTGTAAATGTTGTTTTGGACAGTTTAAACATGCATCATACTGGTATGATCAAAACAAAGAGCTAAAGAAAAAAATAGATAATATTCTTGCCCGGGAAAATCTGTCCTGGGACGGCAAAACCCAAATCAAGCATTTGCTTTCCTTTCTCCATGATGATTTTGGTATCCATGAATTGGAAAAGAGAATAAAAAGAAAACTGCCTGGAAAAAACATTGCTGTTCAGTACGGATGTCACGCATTGAGACCCTTTTCCATTACCGGGTTTGATAATCCTTATGCCCCTAAAATTTTTGAAGAACTTCTCAATATCACCGGTGTAAAAACCGTTGAATGGTCAAAAAGCACAGAATGCTGCGGTAATCCCATTTTTGAAACCAACCCAAGACTGTCCCTGAAGATTCTTCAAAACAAAATAAAAACTGCCAAGGATGCCGGAGCTGATTATATCTGCACTGCATGCACCCACTGCCAGATGCAATACGAAATGATTAAAGATCAAGAACAAGTAAACAATCCTGGGACTATTCTTTTCACCCAGGTGCTTGGTGCTGCACTCGGCATCAATAGGAATCGCTTGTCCACAACCGGAAGATTACCTTCATCTTTTATGTAGGGAGCAGGGTCACAAATGAATAACAACAAAAAAAAGGAAGATAGAGCCGCCATGGAAATCTCATACTATTGCCAGAACAGGCAATGCCAAATTATTCAAAAAAAATCCTATGTGTTAAAACTGAAACTGGATGATGTGATGGATGAAAAAAATATAGCTCAAATGTATTGCCCACATTGCAAAACAGAATTAAAGACTGAAAAATCTTAAGACCGATTAAAAATTGAATTCCATTGTTTTTTTAAAGGGTCTTAAGATTAAAGCCTTGCCTGCAATATTTGGGATAATT
>DAOWDR010000456.1 GCA_030638935.1 Desulfobacteraceae bacterium
ATCTACTCCCTTTTCTAACTTGCCAATGTTTTATTAGCCTGGCTTATTTATTGGCCAATTTTATTTATCAGGTCTTATTTATTATTTTGGCAATCCGGGCAATGATCCTGGGGATTGCCAGCATGGGCCACGGCCTCTACAATTTTGGCATAGCCTGTGCACCGACATATGTTCCCGGAAAGAGCCCGGCGGATGGTTTTTTCATCGGGCCTGGGATTGTTGGTCAGCAATGCATCCCCTGCCATGAGCATCCCGGGAGTGCAGAACCCGCACTGGACAGCCCCGTGGTCGACAAAGGATTGTTGAAGGTCTGACAACTCATCTCCATGGGCAAACCCTTCCACTGTTTTGATTTTTTTACCCTGGGCTTCCAGTCCCAGGGTCAGGCAGGACCGGACAGGCTTGCCGTCCATGTGCACGGTGCAGGAGCCGCAAACCCCTTCATCACAGCCTTCCTTTGACCCGGTCAGATCCAGTTTGTCCCTCAAAATTTCCAAAAGGGTATCATTGGGTAAAACCCGCACCCCATAGGGGGTTTCATTTATATTTAAATCAATTTCAATTTTTTTCATTCCCAGCACTCCTGTTTTTCTGTTATGCCTTTGTCCTTGGTTTTGCCTGGGTCCATAGGCAGCTAGGCTGTTCACGCTGCCTGGTATGCCCGGGCAGCTTCATTCAGGGCCTGGAACACCATCTCTGCGGCCATGGAACACCTGTATTCAAGGGTGGAGCCCAGGTTGTGAACGGCAAAGGCGGCGGCATTATCCATGGCAGTTGCAGCGGCCTTTTTAAAGGCATCCCTATCATCAAATTTTTTCCCCTTTAAAGAGTTCGAGGCCGAGGCCATATAAAGGGGGGATCTGCCCATGGCACCTACAACAATTCTGGCTTCGGCTATTTCATCTGTATTAGATGGGATTAAGAGCACCCCTGCGCAGACAATGGGGTAGTCCAGGGCAGACCTATAGGCAAGACGCTTATAAGCAGAATGACCTTTCCGGACAGGGAGGATGATCTCTGTGAGAAGTTCATTGGATTCAATGGCAAAGGGCATGATCCCGTCATTGGTATAAAGATCAACAAGATCCACCCTTTGTTCTCCGCCTTTTCTTGCAAGGGTGATGGCAGCGTTCAGGGCCATGAGGGCTGTAGCACCGTCGGACTGGCAGGTGGAGTGGCACCGGTCGGAGTCATCCCGGGCATAACATATTTTTCCACCATCCTTGTGGCAGGCCCCCCGCCCTGACCTGTGGAAATCCGACTGGTTGTAATGGATGCACCGATTTTCCTGGAGAATGTTGCCTCCAATGGTTCCCACAAAATGCTGGAGGGTGATGGCTCCTATTTTTTCACAGGCAGTGGACAGGGCAGAAGCTTTTTGTTGAACAAGATCCGAGTCAATGACATCGGCAATGGGAGTTTTAGCGCCGATAATAATGCAGTCCCCACCATCCATGGTCCCTTCTTTTATATAAACCAATTCATCCAGGGCCTTGAGGCTGATGAGGGTTTTCGGGCTTAAAAGCCCTTTTTTCATCCTGACCAGAAGATCTGTTCCCCCTGCAAGGATTTTGGCGCCATCCCTGTAGGTGGCCATAAGGTCAAGGGCTCCTTCAAGGGTGTCGGGTTTTAAATAATCAAACCTGGGTAACCGCACGGTTTATCTCCTTTTTATTTCAGGCTGGCTTCTAGTTTAATAAGCCCGGTAAAAACAGGACCACGTTGGGGAAAAGCATCATTAAAATTATACATAGGATATAGGCCGGCAAAAAATAGGCCACGCCTTTAAATACCTTTTCAAGGGGCACATCCTTTGCCATACCCCCCACCACATAGGTGGTGGCGCCCACGGGCGGGGTCACCGCCCCCAATGTGGTCACAATGGTAATGGTGACCCCGAACCAGATGGGGTCATACCCCAGTTCCATTGCCACTGGAAAAAAAATTGGAATGGTGATGAGCAACAGGGCCAGGGCATCCATGACAGCCCCGCCGATGATGTAGATCATAAAGATGATACCCATGATGGTCAGTTTGGAAAAGGGAAGGGTGATCACCCAGTCGGCAATGTCAAAGGGGATTCTGGTAATGGCCAGAAAACGCCCGAATATCATGGCGCCGGTTATGATGACAATTACCATGCAGGAAATTTTCAGGGTATCAAAAACAGAATTATAAAAGTTGTTCCAGGAAAGACTTTTCTGGACCAGGGCAATGAGGACGGCAAAAAACGACCCGATTGCCCCGGCCTCGGTGGGGGTGAATAACCCGAAATACAGGCCCAGCATTACCACCATGAATAAAATGAGCATTTCAACGGCGCCTGCAAGGGATAGGATCTTTGCCCTGAAGGTGGTTTTTTCCCCGGTGGGTCCCCAGTCAGGATAGATGGTGCAAAGCACATACACTGTGAGGGTGAGCAAAAAGGCCAGCAAAATACCTGCGCCCAGTCCCCCGTAAAAGAGCTTGGCAATAGACTGTTCCGTTGAAAGCCCGATAATAATTAATACCACAGAGGGGGGAATGACAACTCCAAGGGTTGATCCGCAGGCAATGGCCCCGGTACTGAGCATGGGTTCATATTTGTATTTATTCATCTGGGGCAGGGCAACCGTGGTCATGGTGGCTGCCGTGGCCGCATTGGAACCGCAGATGGCGGCAAAGGCTGAACAGGCCAATACCGTTGCCATGGCAATGCCGCCCCTGATATGCCCCACCCAGGTAAAGGCGGCCGTGTAAAGTTTTTCATTGACCCCGGAATAAAAGGCAATCTGGCCCATGAAGATAAACAGCGGGATCACGGTTAAACCGTATTTGGAAAAGGTGTCCCAGGTCACAGTGGCCAGCATGTTAAATCCGGCATCAAGGGAAATCACAATGGAAAACCCGACAAAACCCACAAGGCCCATGGCAAACCCAACGGGAATGCCAAAGACAAAGAGAATAAAGAGAAGTAGAAGAATCCCAAAAATACCAATCAAAGTCAGGCTCATTTTGCACCGGCCTTTTGGGGAAACACCACCTTTAAAAAATCTGTAAAAAGGGCCAGGGATAGAACAAAACAGCCCAGGGCCACGGCCAGGGTAAAGGGATAATAGATAATTCGCAGTGTTTCCGAGAGTTCACCTGCATTTTTAAGGGTCAAAGCCTTTTGAACAACCTGCCAGGCAGCAATGAAAAAAAAGAAAGAACAAACCCCGTGATTGATAAGACGTATCAATCGTTTCACCGGTTTTGGATATCTATTCACCACTACATCTACAGAAATGTGGCCGTTGGTGAACTGGGTATACCCCAGGGCAAAGGCTGTTACAACGGCTCCTGCATATCCCATGAGTTCAAAGGTTCCCCTGATGGGGATATAAAACTGCCGGATAAAGATATTGGCGCAGGTCAAAAGGATCATGGCGATCAAAAATGCACCGCCGGTAAGGGTCAGCACCTTGTTCAAAAATTTATTGATTCTTATTAAAAGATCCATGTGAATCTCTCTCCAAATCCCCTGGCAGGCAAGTTGCCCTGCCAGGGGGTAATTTAACAAAACCGGTTATTGGATATAGGATCGAATATCCTTGATAATCTGATCAGCAGGAAGCCCTTTTTCCCTGGCACCTTTTATCCATTTATCCGTGATAAATTCAAGTTTGCCGTCCCACTTGGCTTTTTCGGCAGCAGACAGGGAGATAAACTCAACATTGTTGGACTCCTTTGACCAGGCAATGGATTTTTTAATCTGCTCATCCATATACGTACCGGTCCACAGGGACTGTTCTTCCTTGAGATCCATCATTATTTTTTGAACATCGGGGGGCAAAGAATCCCATTTGCCTTTATTCATGATAACGGAAAAAGGATAGATAACGGTCTCGGTCATTGTGACATATTTACAGTTTTCAGCAAATTTAAAGTCCTTCATCACTTCCAAAGAAGAGAACAGCCCTTTAACGGTTCCTTTTTGCAAGGCTTCAACCGTTGACGGCATGGGCATCCCAACCGGATTGGCTCCCCAGGCTTTTAAAATCTGGGCGGCCCCGCCCGACGCTCTCAGGTCCAACCCTTTCATGTCAGCAAGACTTTTTACCGGAACCTTTGACATGACATTACCCGGGGCATTGGTGAACATGGCCAGCACCACAACATCTTCAAAGGCTTTGGGTTTATATTTTTCATAGAGCTTGAGAAGGGCCATGCTGCCGGTTTTGGCATCCTTGATTCCCAGGGGAAGACTTGTGGCATTGGTGACAATAAACCTGCCCGGCTGGTAGGCCATGCAAATGTTGCCTATGTCGGCCTGACCTGCAACGACACCGTCCATCATCCCCTTGGCGCCCAGAAGTGTTCCGCCGGGGAAGGTGTTGATCATTACCTTACCATGGGTTCGTTTTTCCACTTCAACTTTCCACCTTTCCATTTGAACGCAGGGGAATGTGGGGGCAGGAGGGAAATTGGCATAATTGAGTTTAATTGAGCCTGCTGCTGCCGGGGTGGAAAATAGGGCAAGGCAGGTGACGATAAAAAATAAAAATGAGATTACTGAACCTATCCATTGTTTTACCATTGTTTAACCTCCGTATTAAGATTATGGCCAGGGGTCATCTGGTGTCAGCCCCCTGGCCTTTAGTTATTAACCCTTCTTTTTTTTTAAACCAGCCAAAATCTTTTCAGGCGTAATTGGGAGATCTTTAATTCTAACACCAATTGCATCGTAAACCGCATTGGCCACAGCCGGAGCCGTTGGAACACATCCGGGCTCTCCAATTCCTTTGGCACCAAAGGGACCGTCCTTGTCATCGGTTTCAATCACCGGGGCTTTGATGCTCACCGCATCCTTGGCAGTAAACAACTTATAGTCCCTGAAATTGGCATTCATGTTTTCTCCTTTTCTGAGCACCACCTCTTCGGTCAGGGCATACCCCAGCCCCATGATGACCCCGCCATAGACCTGGCCTTCAAGGAGCAAAGGATTTATGGCCCGGCCCACATCATGGGCTGCCACATAATCCAGCACCTGAACCTTGCCTGTTTCCTCATCAACTTTGACTTTTACCCCGTGGACACCAAAGGCATAGGTCATGGACATATTTCCCTTAAAGTCCCTTCCCATGTTTTCATTAAGGGGATCATAAAAATGATCTGCCATGAGCATGGTTCCCCCGGGTGAAAAATGGGCTTTTCTTAAAAGCTTGCCGATTGCCATGCTTTTTTCCGGATTATTCGGAACAAATATGAGCCTGTCCCTTAAAACAAGATCCTCAACCTCTGCATCAAGTATTTTTGCACCAAATTTTAAAAGTTTCTTTTTAACTTTTTTAGCAGCTCCCAGGGCTGCGTTTCCTGCCACAAAGGTAGATCGGCTGGCATGGGCGCCCACGTCCCAGGGGCAGACATCAGTATCTGAATGCACCACATTGATATCTTCCACCAGAAGTCCCAGCTCTTCCGCAACAATCTGGGCTGTGATATTGTCAAGGCCCTGGCCCATATCAGTGCCCCCGGTGAAAATATCCACCTTTCCATAATCATCCATTTTTAAAATAGCACCGCAGCCGTCGGATTTGTAAATCCTGGCCCCGCCGCCCACATGGATCAGGGAGGCCAGGCCAACACCTACTCCTTTTTCCTTTGGACCCTTGGTTATCAACTCTTTTTCAACTTCATCAATACATTGGGCTAGACCGCAGGTGGTGATTTTAACCCCCTGGGGGGTGGTATCCCCTGGCTGGTTTTGGTTGATTCTCCTGATTTCAATACGGTCAATACCTGCTTTTTCGGCAAGCATGTCAAGGCTGGATTCAATGGCAAAGGTGGCCTGGGGGTTTCAACAGCCCCTCGCGGCCTGGGGAGAAGTAGGATTTGTATAGACACACTTTGCATCGTACCAGAGATAGTTCACCCTGTAAATGAAGGTGATGTGCAAGATCATGAC
>DAOWDR010000132.1 GCA_030638935.1 Desulfobacteraceae bacterium
AAAATAGTTGATTTAAAAGAATATAAAAATTATTCAAAAGGAAGGGAAATAGTGTCTTAGTTCAATTTTTTTACAGTGGTGGTCGTAAACTTTGGTTTTTTCAGACTTTTATATTTTTTCATTCTTTTCAAGCTCATCTGCAACATGCCCTAGAGCAAGGGATTCCAATGTCTTCCTTGTAGGGCAACCGGTTTTTTCATCCCATCCCTGAAATCTGTAAAAACGAGTTTTAAAATCTTCAAATCTATCCTGATCAAAATGCCGTTCCGACGTAATCACATAATCCCATTTTCCGTTTTTTATCCCGGGCATGTATTCAGGATATCCGCTGGATGTCCTGCCGGGATGGGTATAGATATAATCTGCAAACCGAACCATGTCCCGGTGCCTGCCCTGGAGGACCCAGATCGCATTATCCAGATTCCAGATTTTTTTGCCCAGATTGATCCCGTCCAGGAAGGTGAGGCCTTTACCGGTAACGTCATTGAAGAATCTTTGTTCAGCAATACCCGTGGCGCCGATTTTGTCGGGGCCATACAGGTTAAGAAAATCCGGCCATCGAAAATCGCACAACTGGGCCGACTGCTTCCAGAAACGGGTATAATGCCGGTGCCAGGTCACCAGCTTTATTATATGATTTGAATACATGTTTTCCGTGCTGAAATCGAGCATCTTTTTATCCCCTTGAAAGGGTTCCATTTTATCTGTAACAATTTGAACAATGTCTTCAGCAGGCGGCAGTTGTTGACCCAATCGTTTAGAATAGGTTGGAAATGCCCTTAACATGTCGAAGCAATGCTCATTAATATCCCGGTCAGACAAGATGGTGCCGTAGCCCCAGTCAAGCTGTGATCGTTCCAGCTTATGCATTGGCAGTCCCCAGTGAGGAAACTTGAGCAGCCCGGTTTTCAGATCAGAGTGTTCCCCTCCCAGGCGACCCCATTTTTCTGCAGCACGGACAAACCCCTCAGCAAGGATATCACCAAAAGGATGGGGATTCCCTTTGCCGTCATTGCGATAGGAAATCGCTTTAACCAGTTGCTCAGCAAAAGACAGTTCCCCGTATTGTTTAAAATCAAGAGGACAGTCAATCGCTTTGCCTTTACCAATAAAGCCCAGATCTCGAAGCTTTTTTAAGTAGAGTTCGCCCACAAACATTTCTGCTGCATTTAAACCGTACCTGTTGAGCAGATCGGCAGCCTGACGCTGGATTAAGAGCGACTTGCCAAAATAATAAAATATGGAATTAAAGCAGATGGCCTCGTTGCCAATACCATCCTCGTAGCGGCCCCGGCATCCGGCAGTGCATCCAACGCATGCCTGGGGTCTCTGGCCTATCCTGGGCTTCCCACCTGAGTATAAGACCATTGGAACGGGTGGGCTTTGGAATCCCATTGTAAAGTCTTTAATTTTCAAATTTTTCAAGTTAAATAAATACTTTTCTTTGAGCCACAGCCTGGAAGTCATCAATCCTTTGGGATCTTTCACATGAATGCTGCCGGTGCCGATAACGCTGATGGCTTTAAGACCTTTCTTACCAAATACCGCACCAAAGCCACCCTGGCCCGCACCATTACCTGCATCATGGATCAGGCAAGCCATACGGCTTAAATTTTCACCCGCAGGCCCAATGGCCAGAACCGCAGGCCGCTGTGTGGTCATATCACCTTTTTCATTTATTTTAATCCAGTCTCCGTACGCTCCTTCTCCGCTAACATCTTTCCAGATGGCCTTCTGACACTCCCATGTATCGGTTCCCCATAGATTTAAATCATTGCATTCCCTGATTTTCACTTCATCATTCCGAATATCAATCCATACCCTGCTGTTTGCCTGGCCCTGGATTGCAACCCCGTCCCAGCCGGCATATTTGAGCATGGATGAAAACCGTCCGCCAAAATTACTCCGGGTAAACCAGCCAATGGGGAGGGATTGAACGCCAATGCTCTGGACTTCAGTTCTTGCAGCGCCAGAGGGAACCAGAGTGCCGCATAAAGGTGAACTCATAAGGGTAATGACATTCTCAGGGTGAAACCCGTCAATGGTCTTATCTTTAACCATATCAAAAAACAGGGCAGATCCCATGCCATGCCCGCCCACCCATTGTTCATATCTTTTAGTGGGGATGGTTGTAACACGCCGGGTACTCAGATTAATATTTAAAATCCTGCCTGCGTATCCGTTCATAAATAACACCTCCAACATTGCGTCATGTTGTTCGCATACATGATAAGACCTATCCGTTTGGATATCCCAGTTTTGTCCAGTTATTGTCCCTTAGATTGACCTTATATCCTGATATTCCTTCCTGGATCGGGAGTTTTCTGGTAAAGGCAATGGCCCCCACAGGGCAGACTTCCACGCAGGCCTGTTTACCGCCAGGTCCGCCACCTTTTTCCCTCCAGTGATAGGGCGTATTGGCACATAGATCGCATTTTCGGCTCTTCAACTCATTATTGGTTCCATCTTCCATAACCGAAAGCCTGGCCGGAGTGTAGGGACAGGCAGCAAAACAACTGCCGCAGCCAGTGCATTTTTCTTTATCCACCATTCGCACATTCCCGAATTTTGCATTGGCCGTAAGGGCGTTTTCAGGGCAGGCTTCCACACACTCAGGCGCTTCACATTGCCGGCATTGCTCAATGCTAAGATCTTCAGGGAATTTTCCAAACGGGTCCTGTAGAATCTGTATCCTTGAAAGAGACGGATTCTGGACACCCTCATGAACAAGGGAACAGGCCAGCATACAGCTGATGCACCCCTGGCATTTTTCAACATCCACCACAAGGTATCCGTCGGAGACTGCCATGTCTGAATCCCCTTTTTCCCCCCTGGGTCCATTCAGCAGATAGCTGCTGCCTCCCAAGGCAAAAACGATGGTGCCCGTGCATTTTAAAAATGACCTTCGAGACAATTTGTTTTTTTCTGATGATTTGGATTTCATTTTATTATCCATTGGGTTTCTTTAACTATTTTATTTTCAACTGAAA